>NZ_JBHTJA010000083.1:0-31223 GCF_042675525.1 Actinomadura sediminis | reverse complement strand
TCGCGTCCCTGTGTGGTTCCCGGTAAGCAAACGGGCGCCTGTGTTTGATAAGTTGATATTCGAGCTTTGGTCGCTTGGACGTCGAGTTTCCCGCACCTGGGGTTTTCGGGTGTTCGGGGGTTGGTCGTTCGGTGGTTATGGCGAGGGGGAAACACCCGGTCCCATTCCGAACCCGGTAGTTAAGCCTCTCAGCGCCGATGGTACTGCATGGGAGACTGTGTGGGAGAGTAGGACGCCGCCGGACCTTTTTTGCAGGAAGGCCTCACCGTTTATGGTGGGGCCTTTCTCATTTTGTGCGGCCGGTTCGTCGCCTGCAACCGTGAAGCAACGTCGCATGCGGGAGAGTTGAGCGTTCCGTGAAAGCGGAATACGGCCGTGCCGGTGCGCCCACACGTTTCGCGCCGGCACGGCCACTGCCTTCTATTCGACGCTGATCGACTCCCGCGATCGGTGCGCCGCAGCGCGCGGGCACCGATGGCCTGTATCGGACGTCGCCGGACGGGGACGGGTCCGTCGCGAGCGAGACGCGGGCGCGTGCGTCCGCCCTTAGGCTGCAGTGGTGACTGAGAAGCTGTGGGAGATCGAGCCGTCGGGGCCGCTGCGCGGCGACGTGACGGTGCGGGGCGCGAAGAACGCCGTGAGCAAGCACATGGTGGCGGCGATGCTGGGCGACGGGCCGAGCACGATCGGCAACGCGCCGGACGTCGGCGAGGTCGGCATCACGGCCGGGATGCTCGAGCACGTCGGGATGGCGGTGGAGCGGTCCGGGGACGAGGTCACGGTCGCGCCGGGCGCCGTATCGGACCCGAGCGTGGGCAAGGCGTTCACGGGGTTGAACCGCATCCCGATCCTGATGCTGGGGCCGCTGCTGCATCTGGCGGGCGAGGCGTTCGTTCCGCTGGTCGGCGGCGACCCGATCGGGCGGCGTCCCGTCGACTTCCACGTGGAGGCCCTGCGCGCGTTCGGCGCGGAGGTGACGCACGCGGCGGACGGCATCCACGCGCGGGCGTCCCGGCTCGTCGGGACGCGGGTGGAACTGCCGTACCCGAGCGTCGGCGCGACCGAGACCGTGCTGCTGGCGGCGGTGCGGGCCAAGGGCAAGACGGTGATCCGGAACGCGGCGACCGAGCCGGAGATCATCGAGCTGGCGTTGTTCCTGCAGCGGATGGGGGCGCGGATCTCGTTCGCGCCCGACCGCCGGATCGTGGTGGAGGGCGTCGACCGGCTGGGCGGCGCGCAGACCCGCCTGGGCGGGGACCGGATCGAGGCGTTCTCGTACCTGGTGGCGGGGCTCGTCACCCGGGGCGAGGTGCGGGTGCACGGGTGCCCGCAGGACCGGCTCGTCACCGCGATCACCACGTTGACCCGCATGGGCGCGAAGTTCGACATCACCGACGAGTGGATCATGGCGTCGGCCCCGGACGGGCTGCGTCCCGCGGCGGTGCAGACCGACACGCACCCGGGGTTCGCCACCGACTGGCAGACGCCGCTGATGGTGCTGTTCACCCAGGCGGACGGCATGTCGGTGCTGCACGAGACGGTGTACGAGAACCGGCTCGCGTACGTCCCGGCGCTCCAGAGCATGGGCGCGGAGATCGAGGTGTACGACACCTGCCTGGGCGGCCCGGCCTGCCGGTACCACGACACGGCGGCGCTGCATTCGGCGGTCGTGCGGGGCGTGACGAAGCTGCGCGGCGGGGACGTGACGATGCCCGACATCCGCGCCGGTTTCTCGGCGGTGCTGGCGGCGGCCGTGGCGGAGGGGCCGTCCACGCTGCGGGGCGTCCACCACATCGAGCGCGGATACCACCGGCCGGTCGAGCAGTTCCGCGACCTGGGCCTCGCGCTGCGGTCCGTGTCGGCCTGACATCTGCCGGGGGCGGGCCCTAGCCGCCGGCGGACGGGCTCGTCCGCGGCCACGTGAAGGTGACGGAGCCGCCGACGGGGAGGTCGTGCCAGAGCCGGGCGGCTTCGTCGAGGCGGCCGAGGACCCGGTCGACGGCGGCGGCGTGCGCGGGCGGGATCGGGACGGGTTCCGCCCACTCGGGCGTCCGGGCGCCGGCACGCCGCCACCAGGCGAGCGCGCACAGCCCCGCGAGCTCCTCGGAGAGGGCCATGTCGCCGGTGTCGGCGCGGCCGAGGGACGCCTCGCGCTTCTTCAGCCTGCGCTGCGCCCGGGCCCGCGCGCGCCGGTCGCCGGCGACCTCGGTGGTCTCGAGGAAACCTCCGCCGCCCGCCGCCGCGCGCCCGAAGACGCCGTTCGCCAGGCCCAGTTCGGCCTCGGCGAGGTAGTGGACGAGGTCGTGCGGGATGTGGTCGTCGTACCCGGGGGCGGGGTCCATGCGCCGGGGCGGGCGGCCGGGCGCGGCGACGATCGTCGCGTAGCGGCGGTGGCCCGTCCGCTCGAAGGTGACGTCCATGCGGCCAGGCTAGGCGGGACGGGCCGGGGCGGCACCCGGTTTTCCGGCGGGTGACGGGCGGGCGCGCGGCCACTAGCGTGCCGGGGGAGCGGCGGACGAGCGAGGAGGACCGTGGACTTCGACCGGCGAGACCCCCACCCCTGCTACGCGCGGGCACGGACGGCGGACGGGCTGACGTTCGTCCCCGGACTGGACGCCTGGCTCGTCGCGCGCGACGCCGACGTCCGGGCGGTGCTGCTCGATCCGGAGACGTTCTCGTCGGCGAACGCGCTGCGTCCCGACGTGCTGCCCGGTCCGGAGGCCGCCGCCGTGCTCGGGTCGGTCCCGTCGGGCCGCCCGGTGGTGCTCACCGCGGACGGCGACGATCACCGGCGGGTCCGGGAGCCGCTGACGCGCGGGCTGTCGCGGCGGCGTGTCGCGGCGGCCGTCCCGTTCGTCACCGCGCGGGCCGAGGCGCTCGTCGCCGGGTTCGCCGCGGACGGGCGGGTCGAGCTGATGGGGCGGTACGCGCGGGTGCTGCCGGGCGAGGTGATCGGGCATCTGCTGGGGCTCGACCCCGCCGACGTGCCGGACGTCGTGGCGGGGAGCCGCCGGGCGGAGGACCTGGTGTTCCGCCCGATGCCGGTGGAGGAGCAGGTCGCCGCGGCGCGGGCCGTCGCCGGGATGAAACGGACGCTGGACGCGCACGTCCGGGGCCGCGGGACCGAACCCGGGGACGATCTGTGCGGGGAGATGATCCGGGCGATCGGGCCGCACGGGACGCTGCTGTCGAACCTGCAGAACCTCATCCTGGCCGGGCACCTGACGACCACCGCGCTGATCGGCGGCGCCGTCCTGCATCTGCTGCGGCGCCGGGAGCAGTGGGAGCTGCTGTGCGAGCGGCCCGGGCTGATCCCGGCGGCGGTCGAGGAGACCGCGCGGTACGAGGCGCCGATCCAGGGGTTCCGGCGGGTGACGACGCGTCCGGTGACGCTCGCCGGGACGGACCTGCCCGCGGGCGCGGCGGTGTTCGTCGCGTTCGGCGCGGCGGGCCGCGACCCGGCCGTCCACGACCGCCCGGACGAGTTCGACATCACCCGCCCGCCCGCGCGGCACCTGTCGTTCGGGCACGGGGCGCACGCGTGCCCGGGCGCGCACCTGGCCCGCGAGCAGGTACGGATCACTCTGGAGACGCTGACGCGGGAGCTTCCCGGGCTGCGGCTCGAGGAGCCGGTGGAGATGACGCCGAGCCTGATCCACCGCTCGCCCGCGGAGCTGTTCCTTACCTGGTGATGACCGGAACGTACAAGACGCCGCCGCCCGCGGCGGCGACGCTGGGTCCATGGACATCGACATCGACGGCATCGACATCGGCCGGGCTTCCGACTTCATCGCCATGCACGCCCGGCCGCTGGACCGGCGCCGCTTCGAGCTGCTGACCGGGGACGGCGACCGGGAGGCGCTGCTGGCGGCGCTCAACGCGTACCGGAACCCGGGCGGGGGCTACGGGCGGGGGCTGGAGCCCGACCTGCGGTCGCGGACGAGCCAGCCCGGAGCCGCCCTGCACGCCTTCGAGGTGTTCGAGGAGCTGGGGCCCGAGACCGCGCCGGAGGCGGCCGCGCTGTGCGACTGGCTGGAGTCGGTGACGCTGCCGGACGGCGGCCTGCCGTTCGCGCTGCCCGTCCCCGATCCCGCGGGCTGCGCGCCGTTCTGGGCGTCCGCCGACCCGGACGTCTCGTCGCTGCAGATCACCGCGATCGTGGCGGCGAACGCGCGGCGCGTCGCCGAGCACGACCCGAAGGTCGCGGCGCACCCGTGGCTGGACCGCGCCACCCGGTTCTGCCGGGACGCCGCCCGCGCCGCCGACGAGCCGCACGCGCTGGAACTGGCGTTCGCGCTCGCGCTGGCCGACGCCGCGGGCGACACCGAGCTGATCGGCGTCCTCGGGAAGCACATTCCCGCGTCCGGCACGGTCCACGTCCAGGGCGGGCTCGAGGGCGAGGCGATGCGTCCGCTCGACTTCGCGCCGTACCCGGACCGTCCCGTCCGGGCCCTGTTCGCTCCGGAGACCGTCGAGGCCGAGCTGCGCAGGCTCGCGGCGGAGCAGCAGGACGACGGCGGCTGGCGGGTGGACTTCGCGAGCTACTCGCCGGCCGCGGAGCTGGAGTGGCGCGGCTACACCACCGTCCGGGCGGTCTCGATCCTGCGCCGCAACGCGCGATCCGCCGCCGGATAGCCGCGCCGGCCGCGTGAGGGCCGGGCGATCCGGGGAAGGGTCCGTTGGATGAGGTCTCCGCCGTCGAGCGAGAGGAGACGCGGATGCCGCCCATCGGACCGCCGGCCGGAAACGTGATCGTCGTGGGGGCGGGGCCGACCGGGCTCCTGCTGGCCGGGGACCTGGCCGCCGCCGGGATCCGCTGCACCCTGCTGGAACGGCGCCGGGAGGAGGTGAACAACCTCACCCGCGCGTTCGCGGTGCACGCGCGCACCCTCGAGCAGCTGGACGCGCGCGGCGTCGCGGACGCGCTGGCCGCGACCGGGGAGCACGTGCGGGAACTGCTGCTCCCGGGCGGCGCGCGGCTCGATCTCGGGCGGCTGCCCGGCCGGTTCCCGTACGTGCTGGTCACCCCGCAGTACGAGACCGAGCGGGTGCTGCGGGACCGGGCGCTCGCCGCCGGCGCGGAGATCCTGCACGGCGTCGAGGCGACGGGCCTGCGCCAGGACGAGACGGGCGTGGACGTCCGCGTCCGCCGGGCGGACGGGGACGGCGCCGGGGCCGTGGAGACGCGCCGCGCGGCGTACGTCGTCGGGACCGACGGGGTCGGCAGCACGGTGCGGGAGTCGCTGGGACTGCCGTTCCCGGGCCGGGCCGCGGTGCGGTCGATGATGCTCGCCGACGTCCGGCTCGACGACCCGCCGCGCGACGTGCTGACCGTCGGCGGGACGGGCGACGCGTTCGCCTTCGTGGCGCCGTTCGGCGACGGCTGGTACCGGGTGATCGCCTGGAACCGGGCGCGCCAGGCCCCCGACTCGGAGCCGGTCGACTTCGGCGAGCTGCGGGACGTGACGCGGCGCGCGCTCGGCACCGACCACGGCATGCGCGACCCGCGGTGGACGTCCCGGTTCCACAGCGACGAACGGCAGGTGCCGCGGTACCGGGTGGGGCGGGTGTTCCTCGCGGGCGACGCCGCGCACGTCCACTCCCCGGCGGGCGGGCAGGGCATGAACACCGGGCTGCAGGACGCGGCGAACCTGTCCTGGCGGCTCGCCGCGGACCTGCACGGCTGGGCGCCGCCGTGGCTGCTGGACGGCTACCACGCCGAGCGGCACCCGGTCGGGCGGCGGGTGCTGGTCGGCAGCGGCGGGCTGCTGCGCGCGGCGCTCGCCGAGAAACCCTGGCAGCGGCGGCTGCGGAACGCCGGCCTGCGGGCCGCGGCCGGGATCCGGCCGGTCGCGCGGCGGCTCGCGGGGGCGGTGTCGGGCATCGGCATCGCCTACCCGGCGCCGCGCGGCGCGCACCGGCTGGCCGGGCGCCGCGCCCCGGACGTCCGGCTGTCCGGCGGCGGGCGGCTGAGCGACCTGCTCGGCGACGGGCGGTTCGTGCTGGTGGCGGCGGTGAACGACCCGGCCGTCGGGTATCTGTCGCGGCGGTGGGACGGGCGGGTGCGGCACGCGGTGGCGGGCGGCCCGGCGCGCAGCACCGTGCTGGTCCGGCCGGACGGGTACATCGCGTGGGCGACGGACGAGACGGCGCCGGACCGGCGGGCGGACGCGATCCGCGCGGCGCTGGCGCACTGGTGCGGGCGTCCCGCCGAGCACGCGGCCGAGCGGGTCGCGGCGGCCGAGGAGAAGGGGGGCTGAACATGCCGGAGGGGGTTGCGCGCAAGCTGATCGCCGCGCACCTGGTGAGCGGGGAGATGACGCCCGGCACGGAGATCGGGATCCGGGTCGACCAGACCCTCACCCAGGACGCGACGGGCACGATGGTGATGCTGGAGCTGGAGGCGCTCGACCTGGACCGGGTCCGGACGGACGTGTCGGTGCAGTACGTCGACCACAACCTGCTGCAGGCCGACGAGCGCAACATGGCCGACCACCTGTTCCTGCGGTCGGCGTGCCGGCGCTTCGGCCTCTGGTACTCGGGGGCGGGCAACGGCGTGTCGCATCCGACGCACATGGAGCGGTTCGGGGTACCGGGCGCGACGATGGCGGGTTCGGACTCGCACACCTGCGCCGCGGGGTCGCTCGGGATGCTCGCGGTCGGCACCGGCGGGCTCGAGACGGCGATGGCGATGGCGGGGGAGCCGCTGCACATCGCGATGCCGGAGATCTGGGGCGTCCGGCTGACCGGGGAGCTCCCGCCCTGGCTCAGCGCCAAGGACGTGATCCTGGAGATGCTGCGGCGGCACGGCGTGCGCGGCGGCGTCAACCGCGTCATCGAGTACCACGGGCCGGGCCTGGCGTCCCTCACCGCGATGGACCGGCACGTCATCGCGAACATGGGCGCCGAGCTGGGCGCGACGACGACGGTGTTCCCGGCGGACGGGCGGGTGCGGGAGTTCCTGCGCGCGCAGGGCCGCGAGGACGACTTCACCGAGATCGTCGCCGACCCGGGCGCCGGCTACGACGTCACGGAGGAGATCGACCTCGCGTCGCTCGAGCCGCTGATCGCGCGGCCGGGTTCGCCCGGGGACGTGGTGCCGGTCCGGGAGGTCGCGGGCGAGGACGTGCACCAGGTCGTCGTCGGGTCGTCGGCGAACCCGGGGCTGCGCGACTTCGTGGCCGTCGCCGCGATCGTCCGGGACCGGCGGGTGCACCCCGGGGTGTCGCTCGACGTGAACCCCACGTCCCGGCAGATCCTGCTCGACCTCACCCGGATGGGCGCCGCGGCCGACCTGCTGCGGGCGGGCGCGCGGATCCACCAGGCCGGGTGCCTCGGCTGCATCGGCATGGGGCAGGCGCCCGCGATCGGCCGCAACAGCCTGCGGACGTTCCCGCGGAACTTCCCCGGCCGGTCCGGGACCGAGGACGACCGGGTGTGGCTGTGCTCGCCCGAGACGGCCGCGGCCGCCGCGCTCACCGGGAGGATCACCGACCCCCGCGACCTGCCGATGGACCCGCCGGTCGTGCGGCTCCCGGACGTCGCCGCGTCCGTCCGGGACGAGTTCGAGGCGCCGCTCCCGCCCGGGCGGGCCCGCGAGGTCGTCCTCGACAAGGCGCCCAGCATCGGGACCCTGCCCGCGCTCGACCCGCTCCCGGACGACCTGGAGGTTCCCGTCGTGATCACGGTGGGGGACGACGTGTCGACCGACGAGATACTGCAGGCGGGCGCGCGGGCGCTGCCGTTCCGCAGCGACATCGCGCGGCTCGCGGACTTCGCGTTCGTCCGGCTCGACCCGGGCTACCCCGACCGGGCCCGGCGGGCCGGGGCCCACGCCGTCGTCGCGGGCCGCAACTACGGGCAGGGGTCGTCGCGCGAGCACGCCGCGATCGCGCCGCGCCACCTCGGGCTGCGCCTGGTGCTGGCGTGCGGGTACGCGCGGATCCACTGGCAGAACCTGGTGAACTTCGGGATCCTGCCGCTGGAGTTCGCCGACGAGGCCGACCTCGGGCGGATCGGGCAGGGCGACGTCCTGCGGATCGGGAACGTCCGGGAGGCGCTGCGCGAGGGCGGGGGCGTCGAGGTCCGCAACGTGACGAGGGACGAGACGTACCGGGCGCGGCACCGGCTGTCGGAGCGGCAGCTCGAGCTCGTCGCGGCCGGGGGCCAGATCCCGCTGCTGCGCGAACGCGTCCGCTGATCCGGCCGGATCGGCGGACGCGTTCGCCGCGGCGCGGCCCGCGGGGACGGTCCGCGGGCCGCGGTGGTGGTCAGTACCGGCGTTCCTCCCGGCCGTAGCCGAGCTCCTCGGCGACGTCCGCCAGGTTCTCGTACTCCCGGTCGGGCAGCGTCTCCAGCGCGCCGACCGCGTCGTCGCCGCCCGCGTCCGACACGTGCGCGATCAGGTCGTTCGGCCGCGCCGGGTAGCGGACGCCGGTGAGCAGCCGCGCCAGCGCGCTGCGGTCCTCGACGTCGGAGGCGCTCATCCCGGGCGGGGAGCCCTCGCGGGCGTCGCCGCCCCGCTCGGCGGGCTCCCACGTGTCCTGGTCGGAGGTCGGTTCCGTCTCCTTGAACTCCTCCGCGTGCGTGGAATGGCCGCCGCGCACCATGCCTTGGGTCTCCCGGCCGATCTCATCGTCGAGCTTCGCGCCGTGCTTGTCGCTCTTGTCGGGCATGTTGACGGCCCTCTCTTTCGTCCTCCCTGTGCGCTTACCGATCAGATCGTTCCCGGGCGGACGTGCCCAAACATGCGGCTACCGGCCCTTTAACGACCATAGGATGCGAGGGCGGTCGCGATGGCGGGATCACGGGAGGTTCACAGGGTGGCCGGACACATGACGCCGGAGGAGTTCCGCCGGTACGGCAGGCAGGTCGTCGACTGGATCGCCGACTACCAGGAGAGGATCGAGTCCTACCCGGTGCTGTCGCGGGCGCTGCCCGGCGAGGTGCTGGCGGGCCTGCCCGAGCACCCGCCCGAGGAGGGCGAGGGCTTCGACGCCGTCCTCGCCGACCTGGACCGCGTCGTGCTGCCCGGCATCACCCACTGGCAGCACCCCAGCTTCTTCGCCTACTTCCCGGCCAACGCCAGCGGCCCCGCGATGCTCGGCGAGCTGCTGTCGGCCGGCCTCGGCGTGCAGGGCATGCTGTGGGCGACGAGCCCCGCCTGCACCGAGCTCGAGACCCGCGTCCTGGACTGGCTCGCCGAGCTGCTCGACCTGCCCGCCCGGTTCCGCTCGGACGGGCCGGGCGGCGGCGTCATCCAGGACTCGGCGTCCGGCGCCGCCCTCGTCGCGATCCTCGCCGCGATGCACCGCGCCGACGGCGGGGCGTCCGGCCGCGACGGCGTCACCGGCCGCCGCACCGTCTACGTCAGCTCGCAGACCCACTCGTCCCTGGAGAAGGCCGCCCGGATGGCGGGGATCGGCGCGGCGAACGTCCGCGTCGTCGACGTCGACCCCGGCACCCTCGCCATGGAGCCCGCGCACCTGGACGCCCTGCTCGCCGAGGACGCCGCGGCCGGGGCCCTGCCGGTGCTGGTCTGCGCCACCGTCGGGACGACCTCCACCACGGCGGTCGACCCGGTGCGGGCCATCGGCGAGGTGTGCCGCCGCCACGGGGTGTGGCTGCACGTCGACGCCGCCTACGCGGGCGTCGCGGCGGTCTGCCCCGAGTTCCGGTGGATCAACGACGGCCTCGCCGAGCACGCCGACTCCTACTCGACCAACCCGCACAAGTGGCTGCTCACCAACTTCGACTGCAACGCCATGTGGGTCGCCGACCGCGAACCCCTCCTCGGCGCCCTGTCGATCCTCCCCGAGTACCTGCGCAACCGGGCCAGCGCCTCCGGCGACGTCGTCGACTACCGGGACTGGCAGGTCCCGCTCGGCCGCCGGTTCCGCGCCCTCAAGCTGTGGTCGGTGATCCGCTGGTACGGGGCGGAGGGGCTGCGCGAGCACGTCCGCACCGGGGTGCGGCTGGCGCAGGACCTCGCCGCCGCGATCGCCGACGACCCCGCGTTCGAGGTGCTGGAGCCGCACCCGTTCGGGCTGGTGTGCTTCCGGCCGCGCTGGGACGGCCTCGCCGGCGACGCGGCGGACGCCGAGACGATGGCGCTGATGGAGCGGCTCAACGCGTCCGGCGACCTGTACCTCACCCACACCAAGGTCGGCGGGCGGGTGCTGCTGCGCATGGCGATCGGCGCGCCCGCCACCACCGACGCGCACGTCCGGGCCGCGTGGAAGCGCATCCGCGAGGAGGCCGCCGCCGGCTGACCGCGGGCGGGGACGTCAGGAGCGGCGCATCAGCCGCATGATCCGCCGCACCAGCGTCGTCGAGCCCGGCTCGTCCGGGCCTGCGGCGCTCTCCCGCGCGGACGCCCGCTCCGCGGCCTCCGCACGCTCGGCCGGCTCCCGGGCCAGCGTGTAGTTCACCGGCAGCGACCGCAGGCCGCGGATGAGCGGGGACGAGCGCCACGGGAGCCGGTCGGGCGGCACCGCCAGGTCCAGCGACGCGAACCGGTGGAACGCCCGCTCCACGGCGATCATCGTGATCGTGGTGGCCAGGTCCCGGCCGAGGCAGGCGTGCGGGCCGGCGCTCCACGCCAGGTGCGCGCGGGAGCTGTAGACCGAGTCCGGGGAGCCGCCGCCGGTGAAGGCGGGGTCCAGGTGCGCCGCGGCGGGGGACACCATGACCGGGTCCCCGGCCGCGATCCGGAACCGGCCGAGCCGCACGTCCGACCGGGGCCACCGGAACGCCAGGTTCGCCATGGGCGGGTGCGCGATGGACGCCCGGTTGATCGCCTCCTTGATCATCCCGGCCGACAGGCTGTCGCGGGCGCCGGTCTCCCCGGCCAGCACCTCCGTGATGGTGTTGCAGATCAGGTTCGCGGTGATGTCGCCCGCCAGCCCCGTGAGCATCGCCATCTCGCGGGTGAGCTCCTCGGCCGTCAGGTCCGGCGCGGCGGCGAGCATGTACGACGGCAGGTCCTCGCGCGGCTCGCGCACCCGCGCCGCGCACACGTCCGCGACCCGGGCCATCAGCCGGCCGGACGCCTCCTGCGCGTCCGGGCCCGCGTCCAGCACCCGCCACAAATCCATGATCATCTCGTCGGCGCCGGAGTCGGTGGGGAACCCGATCAGCCGGCCGGTGACCATCAGCGGCAGCGGGCGGGCGTACTGCGCCGACAGGTCCGCCCATCCCGACCGGCCGCCGCTCTCGGCGAGGACGTCGATCAGCTCGTCGGCATAGGCGTGCACGGCCCGCTCCAGCTCCCGGGCCTGGGGCCGCCCGCGCTCCTGGAACGGCCGCAGCCCCTCGCTCCACGCGCTGCGCAGCCGGGTTGACTCGGCGCCGTCGCGGAACCCGGAGCTGTCGGACTCCACCACCGGCAGCATCGGCCAGTCCGCGGGCACCAGCCCCTCCCGGTACGCGCGCCAGGAGTCGACCCGCCGGCTCCACACGCCGCGGGCGTCCCGCAGGACGTCCAGCACCTGCGAGTAGCCGAGGACCAGCCACACGGGCACGCCCAGCACGTTCACCGGTGCGACCGGCCCGTACTCGGCGCGCAGCCGCTCATAGAACGCGGCGGGCCGCGCCTCGTAGTCGGGGCTCGGCAGCGGCACCCGAGCCAGCGCCTCCAGCGGCGGATGCGGCCCGGAGGCGTCCGCGTGCGGGGACCGTGCCTGCGGCGACTGTGCCCGCGGGGACTGTGGCTGGGGGGACTGTGCTCGGGGGGTCTGCGGCTCCACGACCGATCACCCTAAGAGAGATCACCGGGCTTGGGGGGCTTGTGGCTAAAACTCCACCGAAGTTCATTCGTTCGCGCGCATGCCGGATCGGCGACTTATTTCTTGTAGAGCTTCTGCGCGTACTGTTCCGGGGTGTAGTGGCGCTCCAGCTCCTCCAGCGTCTCCTCGGTGTACTGGACGTCCTTGACGATCCGGGCGTGCGACGGCAGCGCGTCGGGCTCCCAGGTGTCGGGCCGCCACAGCTTCGACCGCATCAGCGCCTTCGCGCAGTGGAAGAAGATCTGCTCGATCTCGACGAGGAGCGCGAGGGCCGGGCGGTGGCCCCGCACGACCATGTCGTCGAAGAACGGCGCGTCCCGCAGCAGCCGCGCCCGGCCGTTGATCCGCAGGGTCTCGCCCCGCCCCGGCACCAGGTAGATCAGGCCGACGTGCGGGTTCTCCAGGACGTTGCGGAACCCGTCGGCGCGCCGGTTGCCGGGGCGGTCCGGGATCGCGATCGTGGCGTCGTCCAGCACCCGGGTGAACCCGGGCGGGTCGCCCTTCGGGGAGACGTCGCAGTTCCCGGCCGCGTCACTGGTGGAGATCAGGCAGAACGGCGACCGCGCGAGCCATTCGCGGTCCCACGCGTGCAGGGTCACGCGTTCCTTGTCGATCGCCCGGCGCATCGGGACGCCCAGCATCTCGCGGAGCTCGTCCGCGGAACCGACCTCGACGTACCCGGACGTGCCGGTGCTCGGGGACGTGCGGGGAGGATCGGGGGTGAGCGTCATCGCCGCTGCTCCTTCACGCCGGGGGCCGGGAGGTCAGCGTAACCGCCGCGGTTCCCGGGCCGCCGGGCCGCCCCCGCGGACCCGGCGGCCCGCCCGCTCGCCGCGTGGGCTCGTCGCCGTGCTCGCCCGGGCACGGCTTCCCGGCGCGCGGCCGGAACTCATCGCCGCCGCGACGGTGAATTCCCGGACGCCGCACGGTCGGAACGGTCAGAGGGACGGTGCTACGGCGGGAGGCACGGGTGGACACGGCGATTCTGCTGGAGGAGGCGATCGCGTTCGCGCTCGACGCGGTCGAGCCCGTGACGCCCGCGGCGCTGGGGCGCCCGACACCCTGCCCCGGCTGGAACCTGGACACGCTGCTGCGGCATGCCGGCGAGTCGCTGGACGCGCTGGCCGAGGCCGCCGCCACCGGCGCGGTGCGGCTGCTCCCGGACGCCGGCGCGGACACCGGCGGGGACGGGGCGGACGACCCCGTCGCGGCGTTCCGGGACGGCGCCGCCCGGCTCGCCGGAGCCTGGGCGGGCGCGGACCGCGAGGGGCGGACGGTCACGATCGGCGGGTGCCCGCTGCGCGCGGGCGTCGTCGCGGCGACCGGCGCCATCGAGATCGCGGTGCACGGCTGGGACGCGGCGTGGGCCGCGGGGCGGCCCCGGCCGATCCCGCCCCGCCTCGCGGCGCGCCTGCTCCACCTGGCGTCCGGGCTGGTCACCGCCGACACGCGCGCCGGGCTGTTCGCGGCCCCGGTGCCCGTGCCGGCGGGCGCGGGGCCGCACGAGCGGCTGCTGGCGCACCTCGGCCGGGACCCGGCCCGCCTGCCGCGGGCGGCGGCGTAGCGTCCGTGCGGCGGGCGGCTCAGCCGCGGGCGGCGTAGCGGCGGACGCCGCCCTCCTCGTGGCCGTCCAGGACGCCCTGGTCGACGAGCACGTCCAGGTGCGCGTCGATCTCCAGGACGGCGAGCATCCGGCTGAAGGCGTCCAGCTCGTCCAGGGCCTTGCGGCGGCGCGTCCACCGGATGGCGCTCGCGACCTCGAACGCCGTCGCGTGCCCGGCGCGGACCTGCTCGGCGGCCGCGTCGAGCCGCTGCGCGTGGTGCTCCAGCAGCTCGTCGATGCGGGTGTGGGTGGACGGCGTCACCGCCCCGTGCGCGGGCAGCAGCACGGTGTCGGGCATGTCGCGGACGACCCGCAGCGACTCCAGGTAGCTGCGCAGCGGCTTGGGCTCCGGCTCGCCCTCCAGCCCGATCGACGGGGAGATGTGCGGCAGGATGTGGTCGCCCGCGAACAGCAGCCCGGCGGCGGCGTCGCGCAGCACGATGTGGCCGCGGGTGTGGCCGGGTGTGGCGAACACGTCGAGGCCGCGGCCGGCCAGCCCGATCCGCTCCCCGTCGTCCAGCCAGCCGTCCGGCACGGTGGACGGGAAGTCCGGGTCGCGCGGGGGCCGCTCCTGCCCGGCGATCTCGTCGGCGAGGGCGTCCGCGCCGCAGCGGCGCAGCAGCTCGACCTGCCGGAAGTGCGGGCCGCGCTCCCGGCCGAACGCCTCGATGGACGGGCGCTCGCCGCGGCCGATCCGCACCCGCGTCCCGAACCGCTCGCGCAGCACGAGGGCCTGGGAGTAGTGGTCCCAGTGGGCGTGCGTGACGAGGAACTGCGCCACGTCGTCCAGCCCGTGCCCGAGGGTGCGCAGCGCGTCCTTCAGGCGCGTCGTCGTGTCGGGCAGCGCGAAACCGGAGTCGACGACGACGAGGCCGTCCGGGTCCTCGATGACGTACACGTTCACCGAGTGCAGCGACGGGATGGGGAGTTCGAGCGGGATCCGGTGGACCCCGGGCGCCACCGGATGGGCGCCCGGTTCGGTCCAGTCGGTCGGCTGCTCCACTACCGATGCCGTCACCGCGCGCCCCCTGCTTCTCGAATCACGTTCGGGGGCACGCTACTTCATCCCGGACATCCGAGTCCCGGCGGGGTTGACGGTTCAACCTCCGGGCGCGTCCCGCTCGGCGTCCGCCGCCTTCCGCCGCGCCCGGCGGACCGTCTCGTCCGCGCGGTCCCGGGCCTGCTCGGCGCGCTCGGCCTTCCGGACGGCCGCGTCCCGGTCGGCCGCGACCCGGTCCAGCTCGCGCCGCAGCCGCCCGACCTCGGCGGACGCGCGGTCGGCCGCGTCCCGCGCGGAGGCGGCCTCCTCCTCGCGCCGGGCGAACTCGCGTTCGGCATCCGCGGCGCGTTCCCGCAGCGCGGCCGCCCGCCGCGCCCGCGCCGGATCGTCCCGTTTCGCCGTCCGCTCGCGGGGACGTTCCTCCCCCGCGCGGCGGCGCGGCCTCTCCTCCGGCTCCTTCTTCTCCCGCCGCCCCTTCTTCGTTTCGGTGCGTGGCTTCCCGCCGCCGGGCGCCACGGGGAAGCCCGCGGGAACGAAACCGGTGTGGCTGCGCGGGCGGGAGAGCGTCCCCTCGCGCACCTCGGCGGCGACGTCGGCGTCCACCGTCGCCGCCTGCAGGGTGTCCTCGACCTCCCGCAGCGCCTGGTCGCGCAGCGGATGCCCGGCTTCGGCCGCCAGCGACTCCGCCGCCCGCAGCAGGCCGTCGACCGCCCGGGCCCGGCGTTCCTCGAGCCCGCCGAGCCCGCCGCCGCCCGAACCCCACGCCGAGCGGAGCTCGTCCCCGACGTCCAGCAGGCGCCCGAGGTCGCCGGCGGCCGACCGGGCCAGCAGGTTGACGGCCCACGCGCTCACGGTGGGGCGCCGCAGGCCGCCGATCCGCTCGGCCAGCGCTGCGTCGCCCGCGTCCTTCGCCTCCCGGACGAGCCGCGTCCGTGTCGCCACGAAATCGCCGGGCTCGACCCCGTACAGCTCCCGGGCCGCGTTCGAGAAGTCCACGCCCGGTACCTACCCCCCGATCCCCCGACGTGTGTCGATGGCCAACGCGTGTCGAGCACCAAGGCGTGTCGAGGAGCAACGCGTGTCGAGCCGCAACCCGGGTCGAGCAGCAACGCGGGTCGAGGGCTAACGCGTGTCGAGGAGCAACGCGGGTCGAGGAGCAACGCGTGTCGAGCCGCAACCCGAGTCGAGCAGCAACGCGGGTCTAGGGCTAACGCGTGTCGAGGAAGCGGTCCAGGACGCGGGTGCCGAACGCGAGGCCGTCCAGCGGGACGCGCTCGTCCACGCCGTGGAACATGCCGAGGTAGTCCAGGCCGGGCCCGAGGCGGAGGGGCGCGAAGCCGTAACTGGTGATGCCGATGCGGTGGAACGACTTGGCGTCCGTGCCGCCCGACATCACGTAGGGGACGGGACGGGCGAGGGGGTCCTCGGCGCGCAGGGCCCCCGCCAGCGCGGCGAACGTCGGGCCCGCCGGGTCCGCGGCCGGGGCCTCCTCGAAGTTGACGAACTCGCGGGTCACCCGCGGGCCCAGGAGCCGGTCGATCGTGGCGAGGAACTCGTCCCCGGTGCCGGGCAGGTAGCGGCCGTCCACGTGCGCGGTCGCCGCGCCGGGGACCACGTTGACCTTGTAGCCGGCGTCGAGCCGGGTCGGGTTCGCCGAGTTGCGGACGGTCCCGGCGAACAGCCGCCCGACGTCGCCGAGGCGCGCGGCCTCCGCGTCGAGCCGGTCGTGGTCGATCGTCGTGCCGAGCGCGTCCGCGAGGCCGTCCAGGAGGGCCCGCACGCCCGGGGTGATACGGACCGGCCAGGGGTGCGCGGCGATGCGGGACACGGCGTGCGCGATCTCGGCGACGGCGTTCTCCGGCGCGGGCTTGGAGCCGTGCCCGGCCGTCCCGCGCGCGGTGAGCCGCATCCACGCCGTGCCGCGCTCGCCTGTCGCGATCGGGTAGACGCGGGCGCCGCCCGCCTCCACGCTGAACCCGCCGGACTCGCTGATCGCCTCCGTGCAGCCGGTGAAGAACCCGCGGTGCTCCCGGGCCACGTGCCGGGAACCGTACTCGCCGGTGCACTCCTCGTCGGCAAGGAACGCCAGCACGAGGTCGCCGCGGGTGCGGCGGCCCTCCCGGAGGCGGCGCGCGACGACCGCGAGCGTCATCGCGAGGGAGCCCTTCATGTCGACGGCGCCGCGGCCCCACACGCAGCCGTCGCGGACCTCGCCGGCGAACGGCGGGACCGTCCACTCGGCCGCGTCGGCGGGGACGACGTCCAGATGCCCGTGGATCAGGAAGGGCGGCGCGGACGGGTCGGTGCCGGGGATCCGGGCGAGGACGCTCGCGCGGCCGGGCGCGGACTCCACGACGACCGGTTCGGCGCCCGCGCCGTCCAGCAGCCCGGCGACGTGCTCGGCGGCGGGCCGTTCCGGACGGGCGTCGCCCTCGCCCCGGTTCGTCGTGTCGATCCGGATCAGGTCGGCGCAGATCCGCGCGGCGGCGCCGCCCGCGTCGTCCTCCGTCACCACCGCCACCTCGTTCCGTAACAAACCTTCATTTTCTTCCCTTGCTGACCTGTGTCAACGGCAGGGCCCAAAGTCTCGATCCGGTTTCGACTCCGTGAGCGCCGTAGGCACACCGTTACCCAGGGTGGACTCTGCGAGCAATCTGCGAGTGCGGTGCGAGGCGCCGCGGCGGCGCGGGGCGAGGAGGGACATGATCGGCCAGAGGGGTGTGCGGAGACGGGCGGGCGCGGGGCTCGCCGCGGTGCTGCTGGCGGTGTCGCCGGGGCTCGCGGCCTGCGGCGGCGCGGAGGCGTCGGGCGACGGCACGTTCGTCGTCGGCCATTCCGAGCCGGACCACCTGGTCCCGGCGAACACGACGAGCAGCTACTCCTTCGACGTGCTCGGCGGGCTGTTCGACAATCTGATGACGCTCACGACGGACGGACGTCCGGTGCCGCTCGCCGCCGCGTCGGTCGAGTCCGAGGACCAGCGGGTCTGGACGATCGAGGTCCGGCCGGGGCGGACGTTCCACAACGGCGAGCCGGTCACCGCGCGGAGCTTCGCGGCCGCCTGGAACAACGGCGCGTACGGGCCGAACGCGTACGCGGCCAACAGCTACTTCTCCTACATCGAGGGCTACGACGCGCTGAACCCCGAGGACGAGAACGCCACCCCGGAGGCGAAGACGCTGTCGGGCCTGGAGGTCGTGGACGCCACGACGCTCAAGGTCACGCTGAACGAGCCGTTCCGGCAGTTCCCGCTCCTGCTGACGTACCCGGCGTACGCGCCGATGCCCGAGGCTGGACTGGCCGACCTCGAGGCGTTCGAGGAGCATCCCATCGGCAACGGCCCGTACATGATGAGCGGGAACTGGGAGCGCAACCGGCAGATCAGGCTCGTCCCGTTCCCCGGTTACGCCGGGCCGCGCAAACCGAAGAACAAGGGCGTGACCTGGAAGAGCTATTCCAGCGCCGACACCGCCTACACCGACCTGCGGGCCGGGCGGATCGACGTGCTGCAGACGATCCCGGCCGCGAAGGTGCCCGAGGCGAAGCGGGTGCTCGGCGACCGGTTCCTGCCCCGCGAGATGGGCACGATCGACTACCTGGGGTTCCCGCTGTTCGACGAGCGGTTCGCCGACCCGAGGCTGCGGCAGGCGTTCTCGATGGTCATCGACCGCCAGGGCATCAACAAGGCGGTCTACAACGGCGCCTACCACCCGGCCGACTCGCTGCTCCCGCCGATCATCCCCGGGTACCGGCCGAACGCGTGCGGTGAACTGTGCACCTACGACCCGGCCAAGGCGAAGAAGCTGTTCGCCGAGGCCGGCGGATTCACCGGGACGCTCGAACTGTACTTCTCCAACGCGCAGCCGACCTACGAGCAGTGGATGCGCATCGTCGCCAATTCCATTCGCGACAATCTCGGCATCCAGGACATCCAGTTCCGGGAGGTGCCCGCGTCCGAGTACTTCTCGATGCTGCGCGCGCGGGAAGAGAAGGGCCCGTACCGGCAGAACTGGGAGGCCGACTACCCCAGCCCCCAGAACTACCTCGAGAACATGTGGGGCTCCGAGGGCAACCGCATGGGCTGGTCGAACGAGGAGTTCGACGAGCTGATCGCGAAGGGCAACCGCGCCGCCGACGAGCGGGAGGCCATGCGGCACTACCACCGGGCCGAGGAGATCGCGATCCGGGAGATGCCGATGATCCCGCTGTGGACGTGGACGGGCCAGGGCGGCCGTTCCGAACGCGTCGGGAACGTCACCATCACCCCGTACTCCACCGGCCTGCTCGCCCCCCAGGTGACGGTCGAGTAGCGGATGTGGAGGTACACGCTCCGGCGGATCCTGCAGGCCGTCCCGGTCTTCTTCGGCACGACGCTGCTCATCTACGCGATGGTGTTCGCGCTGCCCGGCGACCCGATCCAGGCCCTCGCGGGGAACAAGCCCGTCCCCGACAACGTCCTGCACACCCTGCGCGAGCGCTACAACCTCAACGACCCGCTGCTCGTCCAGTACGGCAAGTACATGTGGGGGCTCCTGCAGGGCGACCTGGGCGAGAACTACACCGGGCAGAGCGTGTCGGAGATGCTCGCGGGGCGCTGGCCGGTGACGGCGCGGCTCGCCGTCACCGCATGGATCTTCGAGCTGGTCGTCGGGATCGCGCTCGGCGTGTGGGCGGGCCTGCGCCGCGGCCGCCTCGCCGACACGCTCGTCCTCGGCGGGACGACCCTGGTGATCGCCGTCCCGGTGTTCGTGCTGGGCTACACCGCGCAGATCGTGTTCGGGCTGCACTGGCGGATCTTCCCGACCGCCGGGATCGACGAGGGCTGGCCGATGAGCTACCTGCTGCCCGGCATCGTCCTCGGCTCGTTCGGCCTGTCGTACGTCGCGCGGCTGACCCGGACGAGCCTCGCCGAGAACCTGCGCGCCGACTACGTCCGGACGGCCGGCGCGAAGGGGCTGACGCGGGCCCGGGTGATCGGCCGGCACACGCTGCGCAACTCGCTGATCCCCGTGGTGACCTACCTCGGCGTCGATTTCGGGGCGCTGATGGGCGGCGCGATCGTCACCGAGGGGATCTTCAACCTGCCCGGCATCGGCCAGCAGGTGTTCCAGTCGATCCAGCTCAAGGAGGGCCCGGTGGTGGTCGGCGCCGTCACCGTCCTGGTGCTGATCTTCCTGCTGGTCAACCTGCTCGTGGACCTGCTCTACGGGCTGCTCGACCCGCGGATCCGGTACGAGTGAGCGCGCACGAGAGGAGGAGCCCGTGACGACCGGCGAACGGGAGGCCGCGACGGAGGGGACCGCGGCGGCCGTCACCGCAGAGGCGGGCGGCGGCCCGCCGGGCGGCGACGCGGGCCGGGCGTCGCTGTGGGACGACGCGTGGCGCGACCTGCGGCGCCGCTGGGTGTTCTGGGGTTCGGCGGCGATCCTCGCCGTCGTCGCGGTGATGGCCGCGTTCCCGGGGCTGCTCACCGAACACGAGGCGAACCGGGGCTGCGACCCGAACGCCGCACGGCTCGGCCCGTCCGCCGGGCACTGGTTCGGCACCGACGGCGCGGGCTGCGACTACTTCGCGCACGTCGTGCACGGCGCCCGCCCGACGCTGCTGATCGGCGTCGCGGTGACGCTGTTCGCCTTCGTGATCGCGCTCGTGTTCGGGATGGTCGCCGGATACTACGGCGGCCTGCTCGACGCCGTCATCGCCCGGATCACCGACGTGTTCTTCGGGCTGCCGTTCGTGCTCGGCGCCACCGTCATCCTGGTCGCGTTCCCCGGGCACGGCGTCGGCGCGATGACGCTCGTGCTCGTGCTGCTCGGCTGGACGACGATGATCCGCATCATGCGGGCGCAGGTCATCGCCGTCCGGGACGCCGACTACGTGCAGGCGGCGCGGCTGCTCGGCGCGTCCGACGTCCGGATCATGGCGCGGCACGTGCTGCCGAACGCGATCGCGCCCGTGATCGTCGTCGCCACCCTCAACGTCGGCAACGTGATCGCGGGGGAGGCGACGCTCGACTTCCTCGGCGTCGGCCTGCAGTACCCGGAGGTGTCGTGGGGGCTCCAGCTCAACCATGCGCAGGACTCCTTCATCGCCCATCCGCACCTGCTGCTCTTCCCCGCCGTGTTCCTGTCGGCCACGGTGCTGGCCTTCCTGATGCTCGGCGACGCGGCCCGCGACGCCCTCGACCCGAAACTGCGGTGAGGCGATGAACGGGGACACCACCATGACCGGGGACACGACCACGAGATCGGACAAGGGCCCGGCGGGGGCGCCGGAGCCGGTGCCGCCGCTCCTCGAGGTGGAGGACCTGCACGTCGCCTTCCGCGTCCGGGGCCGGGAGGTGCGCGCGGTCAACGGCCTGTCGTACCGGCTCGGCGAGGGGGAGACGGTCGCGATCCTCGGCGAGTCCGGGTCGGGCAAGAGCGTCGCGGCGCAGGCCGTCATGGGCATCCTGGACGGCCCCGCCCGCGTCGAGCGCGGCTCGGTCCGGCTGCGCGGGGAGGAGCTGCTCGGGATGCCCGAGCGGCGGCGCCGCCGCTACCGCGGCGAACGCATCTCGATGATCTTCCAGGACGCGCTGACCGCGCTGAACCCGGTCTTCACCGTCGGCGACCAGATCGGCGAGATGTACCAGGTGCACCGCGGGATGCGGCGCAAGGAGGCCCGGGCGAAGGCGGTCGAGCTGATGGAGCGGGTGCGGATCCCGTCGGCCGCCGCGCGGCTCGGCGACCACCCGCACCGGTTCTCCGGCGGGATGCGCCAGCGCATCATGATCGCCATGGCGCTGGCGCTCGAACCGGACGTGCTGATCGCCGACGAGCCCACGACCGCGCTCGACGTCACCGTCCAGGCGCAGATCATGCGGCTGCTCGCCGGGCTCCGCGACGAGCTGCGCATGGGCATGGTGCTGATCACCCACGATCTCGGGGTCGTCGCGGGCGTCGCCGACCGGATCGTCGTCATGTACGCGGGATCGGTCGCCGAGGAGGCGCCCGCCCGGGAGCTGTACGCGCGGCCCGCCCACCCCTACACGCGCGGGCTGCTGGCCTCGGTGCCGCGGCTCGACCGGCGCGGCGGGCCGCTCACCCCGATCGGCGGGGCGCCGCCGAACCCGGCCGCGCTCCCGCCGGGCTGCCCGTTCCATCCCCGCTGCCCCCGCGCCGAGGCGCGCTGCGCCGTGGACCGGCCGCCGCCGGTCACGGTCGCGCCCGGGCACACCGCCGCCTGCCACTTCGCCGAGGAGGTCCACGGTGCCGCACCTGCCGGCCGGCCCCATTGACGATCCGGCCCGCGAACCGGCCGCCGCGAGTCCGGCCGCCGAGCCGATCCTGCGGGTCGAGGGCCTCGTCAAGCACTACCCCGTGACCCGCGGCGTCCTGGTCAAGCGGACGGTCGGCCGCGTCAAGGCCGTGGACGGCGTGGACCTGGAACTGCGGCCCGGCGAGACCCTCGGCGTCGTCGGCGAGTCCGGCTGCGGGAAGTCGACCCTCGCCCGGCTGCTGCTGGCCGCCGAGCGCCCCACCGCGGGCACCGTCCGCTTCGCCGGGCGGGACGTCTTCGCGCTGTCCCGCGCCGAGCTGCGGGCCCTCCGGCGCCGCATCCAGATGGTGCTCCAGGACCCGTACTCCTCCCTCAACCCCCGCATGACGGTCGGGGACATCGTCGGCGAGCCGTTCGCGATCCACCCGGACGCGGCCCCCAAGGGCGAGCGGCGCGCCCGCGTCGGCGAGCTGCTGGAGCTCGTCGGGCTCGACCCGGACCACGCCGACCGCTACCCGCACCAGTTCTCCGGCGGGCAGCGGCAGCGCGTCGGGATCGCCCGCGCCCTCGCGCTGCGCCCGGACGTGATCGTCTGCGACGAGCCGGTGTCCGCGCTCGACGTGTCCGTGCAGGCGCAGGTGATGAACCTGCTCGCCGAGCTGCAGCGCGAGCTGGGCCTCGCGTACGTGTTCATCGCGCACGACCTGGCGGCCGTCCGCCACATCTCCGACCGCATCGCCGTGATGTACCTGGGGAAGGTCGTCGAGACCGGCGACGAGGAGCGGGTCTACGAGCACGCGACGCACCCCTACACGCAGGCGCTGCTGTCCGCCGTCCCGGTGCCCGACCCGGACGCGCCCGGCTGGGCCGGCCGGATCGAGCTGGAGGGGGAGCCGCCGTCGCCGCTGGACCCGCCGTCCGGGTGCCGGTTCCGGACGCGCTGCCCGAAGGCGGCGGACGTCTGCGCGGAGCGGGAGCCCGCGCTGGAGCCCCGCGACGGGTCCGCCCACCCCAGCGCGTGCCACTTCGCCGCCGAGGCCGTGCCGGGGGACGGCCGGCTCGCGGATCCCCTCGCGGACCCGCTGGCGAAGGGGCCCTGAGCCTCCCCGCCGCGGCCCCGGCGCGGCCCCGGCGCGGCCGCGGGTCCGTAGGCTGGGGGCATGGCGCGCAAGGGCAGGGGTCCACGGCCGGAGACCCACACGATCGCCGGCGGCGAGGCGGAACTGCTGCGGGACGCCGACCGCGACGGCGGCTGGGTGCTGCTCGTGGGCGGAGTTCCCCAGTCCTACGTGGACCTGTCCGACCCGACCTACCTCGACTTCGAGTACATGCAGCTGATGGGCGCCGTCGTCGACGCGATCGCCCCGGCCGGGGAACCGCTCGACGCCGTCCACGTCGGCGGCGCCGGGTGCACGCTCCCGCGCTACGTCGCCGCGACCCGTCCCCGCTCCCGGCAGGTCGTGCTGGAACCGGACGGCGAGCTGGTGCGGCTCGTCCGGGAGCGGCTGCCGGTCAAGAACGTCCCGGGCCTGCGGATCCGGATCACCGACGGGCGGTCCGGGATCGCCGCGCTGCCCGACGCGGCCGACGACCTGGTGGTGATGGACGCGTTCGCCGAGGCGTCGATGCCGCTCGACCTCGCCACCCGCGAGTTCGTGCTCGACGCCGCCCGGGTGCTGCGGCCCGGCGGCGTCTACCTCGCCAACGTCGCCGACGGGTTCCGGCTGCCGTTCGCCCGCCGCGCGGCCGCCACGATCGCGTCGGTGTTCCGCCACACGCTGCTGATGGGCGACCCCGGGGTGCTGCGCGGCCGCCGGTTCGGCAACCTCATCGTGGCGGGGTCACGGGAGCCGCTGCCGGTCGCCGAGCTGACCCGCCGGGCCGCCGGGGGCATCGCCCGGGCGCGGCTGCTGGCGGGCGGCGAGCTGACCGCGTTCCGCTCCGGCGCGGCGCCGCTGCACGACGGCGAGCAGGTCGCCGTGCCCGTCCCGCCGCCGCAGGTCTTCGGGAAATCCTGACGGGATTCTCAAGGAGCCGAAAAAGTGACACGACGCATCGCGCCACGCTGAATTCCCCGCCCCAGGTCAGAACGGCCGCGGCGCCCGGAAGCCCCGTGCGGGCGGGGATTACGGGCCGTCCGGGTCGCGATATCGGCCGCATCCGGCGCCCCGATGTTCCATAATCGACCGATGGAGTCGTCCACCCGGATTCTGATTCTCGGCCTGGATTGGTCGGGGAGAATACTCCAGTTCGACCGGAACGCCGCCGCAGTTCTGTCCGCCGATCCGGACGGCCTGCTCGGCGCCGGGCTGGACGAGGTGATCCCCGGTGCGCGGGAGCCGCTGCTGGAGGCGGCCAAGGCCGGACGGGAGCGCACCGCGATGCTCGCCGTGGAGACGCCCGGGGGCGCCGTGCTCGACGCGGTCGTCACCGTGCACCCGATGAGCGGCGGCGCGCCCGACCTCGCCGCGCTCGCGGTGGTCAAGGTCCCGGTGCCGCTCGCGGACCGGTTCGTCGACCCGGCCGTGATCCGCCGGGCGCTGCTGGACGACGGCCTGCCCCGCGTCGGCTCCACCCTCGACCTCGAACTGCTCGCGCGCGGCCTCATGGACGTGCTCGTCCCGCACTTCTGCAACTCCGGCGCGCTGATGCTGCTGGAGAGCCACCTCGACGAGGAGGAGCCGCCCGCCGGGCCGGGCGGCCCCCCGCTGCGCCGGATGGCCATCGCGTTCGACGACGGCGACCCGTCCTGGGACGCCGCGTTCCCGACCGGCGAGACGATCGCCTACCCGGCCGGCACCCCGTACGCGCGGTGCGTCGAGTCCGGCAGGCCCGTCTTCGCCTCCTTCGACGACGAGGCCGCCCACGCCGCCGCCGAATGGCGCCGCCCGCCGGTCGCCGACCTGCTCAAGGGCGCGTCCATGCTGCTGCTGCCGATCACCTCCCCGGCCGGGGTGCTCGGCTTCTTCGTCTGCACCCGCAACGCCGCCCACCGCCCGTTCGACCCCTACGACGTCGAGATCGGCCACGCGTTCGCGGCCCGCGCGTCCACCTTCGTGGAGAACGCCCGCCGCTACTCGCGGGAGCGCGCGACCGCCCTCACGCTCCAGCGCAGCCTGCTGCCCACCGGCCTGTCGGCGCCGTCCACGGTCGAGGTCCACCACCGCTACCTGCCCGGCAGCCGGATGATCGAGGTGGGCGGCGACTGGTACGAGTCGATCGCGCTGCCCGGCGCCCGCGTCGCGCTCGTCGTCGGCGACGTGGCCGGGCACGGCGTCAAGGCGGCCGTCACCATGGGGCGGCTGCGCACCGCCATCCACACCCTCGCCGGGCTGGAGCTGCCGCCCGCCGAGGCGCTGGAACGGCTCGACGCGCTGATGAGCACCCTCGGCGAGCGCGAACCCCACTTCGCCACCTGCGCCTACGCCGTCTACGACGCGGTCAGCGGCCGGTGCGAGGTGGCCAGCGCCGGGCACCTGCCGCCGCTGCTCGTCCCGCCCGGCGGCGCCTCGACGTACCTGGACGTCCCGCCCGCGCCGCCGCTCGGCGTCGGCGGCGGCCCGATCGTCAGCCGCGAGTTCACCGTCGAGGACGGCACCCTGCTGTTCCTCTACACCGACGGCCTCGTCGAGAACCGCGCCCGCGACATCGACGACGGGCTCGCCGGGCTGCGCCGCATCCTCGGCCCCGGCGCCGCCGCCCGCCCGCTGGACGAGCTGTGCCAGGACGCGCTCGACGGCGTCTACGACGACCAGCACCGCGACGACATCGCCGTCCTCGTCGCGCGGCTGGCGCGCATCCCCGCGGACGACCACGCCTCCTGGGAGCTGCCCGCCGACCCGGCCGCCGTGCGCCGCGCGCGGGGCCTCGTCCGCGACCGGCTCGCCCGCTGGGGTCTGGACGAACTCGCGGACTCGACCGTCCTGCTGGCGTCCGAGCTGGTCACCAACGCGATCCGGCACGCCTCCGGACGGCTCGTGCTGCGCCTCGTCCGCGAGGGCGGGCTGGTCTGCGAGGTGTTCGACCGGTCCGACGGGCGTCCCCGCGTCCGCCATCACGGCGAGCCCGCGGGCGGCGAAGGGGAGCCCGCGGGCGAGGGCGGCGGCACGGCCGACACCGGCCGCGGCCTGCACGTCGTCGGGCGGCTGGCGAGCCGCTGGGGCGTCCGGCGCACTCCCGGCGGCAAGGCGGTCTGGTGCGAGCAGGAGCTGCCGTAGGGGACGGCGGCGGGCGCGGAGCCTCAGCGCAGCACCGAGATGTGCAGGTGGTCGTAGTGGTTCTGGGTGATGCTGCCGCGGTCCTCCATCGGCCGCCACCCCTCCCCGGCGCGGGCGACGTTCCAGATGCGCTGCCGCCAGATCACGTAGGACACGCCGAGCCGCTCGGCGTTCGCGACCGTGTACGCCGCGACCTGGTCGCCGTGCCGCCGCGCCGACGCGCTCGGCAGCCGGCCGCCGGCGGTCTGCATGAAGTCGCAGGCGCGGCCGTCCGCGTGGTCCTGCGCGTCGGCCCCGAAGCGGAAGCAGCCGATGGTCGGGAACGGGCCGAACACCGAGTTGAGCTCCAGCAGCAGCGTCCGCATCGTGGGCGTCATCCGGTTGCCGGTGATCGGCGTGCTGTCGCCGCTCGCGCCGTCCGGACGCCCCGTCACCCGCGGCCGGTCGCGTCCGCCCTCGCCCTCCGGCGCCCGCTCGGCGGCCCGCAGCCGCGCGACCTTCACGCCGTCCGGCAGCACCTTCTTCAGCCGCCCGGCGAGCTTCCCGAGGTCGGCCTTCGGGGCGCTCACCACGAGCGCGTTGCCGCTCGGCAGCCCGAGGGCCCGCGCCTGCTCCCGGGAGACGACGGCGTCGACGTCCTCGATCCCGAGCGACGCGTACGCGCCGACCCGCACCCGGCCGTCCGCCGCGCTGCGGCCCGCCGGGACGACCGTGCCCAGCGGGAACGTGCGGTCGCGGCCGAGCTCGAACGACACCGCCATGCCGCCGGAGGCGACCGTCCGCCACAGCTGGTCGGACTCGGCCGTCCGGCGCGGCGTGAACGCCCGGAACGCCGACGGGTCGACCCCGAGCAGCCCGAGCCGCCGCCCGCCGACCTCGGCGTTCGCGGCGTCCACGACGGTGACGCCGGTGACGCCCTTGAGGTCCCGGGTCCGCTCGACGGCGGCGCCCGGCAGCGCCGCCTCCCCGGCGATCAGCAGGTCGGCGGTGCGGCGCTCGGTGAGCGGCGCGACGACGGGAGGCGGCGGTGCCGCGCCCTGCGCGACCGACACCAGGTTCCCGGGCGCGGACGGCGTCGCGGGCCGCGCCGGCTCCTCCAGGTGGCCCGACAGCAGCAGCGCGACGTCGATCACGAGCGTGGCGCCGACGGCCGCCCCGACGATCGCGGGCAACGCCCTGCCCCCACGCCGCATCGAGGCCCCCGTCCCGTCGAGCATTCCGGGCGGATCCGTCCCTCCCGCCCGTTCCTCCGCCGCATCGTAGGGGAGCGGGCGTCCGGACGGAACCGCCCTCCGCGGCGGTGCCCTAGAGGCCGGCGTCGCGCCCGATGATCTCCTTCATGATCTCGTTGGTGCCCGCCCAGATGCGGGTGACCCGGGCGTCCATCCACGCCCGCGCGACCCGGTACTCCCGCATGTAGCCGTAACCGCCGAAGAGCTGCACGCAGCCGTCGATGATCTGGTTCTGCACGTCCGACGACCAGTACTTGGCCTTGGACGCGTCCACCGCTGTCAGCTCCCCGGCGACGTGCGCCGCGAGGCACTGGTCGACGAACGCCTGCGCGACGTCCAGCTTGGTGATGAGCTCGGCGACCAGGAACTTGTTGTGCTGGAAGGCGCCGATCGGCTGCCCGAACGCCTTGCGCTCCCTGACGTACTCGATCGTCTCGTCGAGGACGCCGCGCGCGTGCGCCACGTTCGCGATCGCGCACGACAGCCGTTCCTGCGGGAGCCGCTCCATCATGTGGACGAAACCCCGGTTCAGCTCGCCGATCACGTGCGAGTCCGGGACGCGGACGTTCTCGAAGAACAGCTCGGAGGTGTCGGCCTCGGGCTGCCCGACCTTGTCGAGCTTGGCGCCTCGGCCGAACCCGGGCGTCCCGGCCTCCACGCCGAACAGCGTGATGCCCTTGGCGCCGCGCTCGGGGTCGGTCTTCGCCGCGACGATCACCAGATCGGCGTGGCCGCCGTTGGTGATGAACGTCTTCGACCCGTTGAGCACCCAGGAGTCCCCGTCGCGCACCGCGGTCGTCTTCAGCGCGGCCAGGTCCGACCCGCCGGACGGCTCGGTCATCCCGATCGCGGTGATCGTCTCGCCGCTGCAGAAGCCCGGCAGCCACTTCTTCTTCGCCTCGTCGGTCGCCAGCTCGAGCAGGTAGGGGGCGCAGATGTCGATGTGGATGCTGACGATCGAGTTGTAGGCGACCGCGACCCGGGCCAGCTCCTCGCCGATCACCGCGTTGAAGCGGAAGTCGCCCGCGTCCTGCCCGCCGTGCTCCTCGGGCACCTGCATGCCGAGGAAGCCCTGCCGCCCGGCCTCCAGCCACACCTCGCGCCTGAGCATCCGCTCATTGCGGATGTCCTCGTCGAGAGGGAGGAGCGTCCGCTCGACGAACTCCCTCACGGACTCCCTGAACAGCTCGTGGTCGGTGTCGAAGACGGTACGCCGCATGCGGATCCTCCTGGAATTGGCCGAGAAGGGCGGAAAGGTGCGGTCAGTCTACTGAGCGGTCGCTTAGGATCGCCGCATGGGCTCCGACATGTGGGACGCGGTCGCGCCGGACGCGTCGCGGCGGCTGCTGCGCGCGGCCGTCGACTCCTTCGGCGAGCTGGGATACCACGGCACGTCCACCCGGCACATCGCCGCCGGGGCGGGCATGAGCGCGGGCGCCCTGTACGTGCACTACCGCACGAAGGCCGACCTGCTGTTCCAGATCGCGCTGACGGTGCACGAGTCGGTCCTGGCGGAACTGGAGGGCGCCGTGGACGGCGTCGAGGGGCCGCCCGCGCGGGTGCGGGCCCTGATGTACGCGTTCGCGTGCTGGCACGCCCGCCACCACCGCGCCGCCCGCGTCATCCAGAACGAGCTGGGCGCCCTCGAGCCGCCGCACGCCGAGCGGATCGCGGCGCTGCGCCGCCGCGTGCGCGCGCTCGTCCGCGACGAGGTGCGGGCCGGCGCGGCGGCGGGCGCGTTCGACGTCGCGGACGTCGAGGGCACCGCCCGCGCCATGGCGTCACTGGCCATCGACGTGTGCCGCTGGTACCGGCCCGGCGGCGCGCGCACCCCCGAGGACGTCGGCGCCCTGACGGCCCACCTGTGCCTGCGGATGCTGGGCGCCCGTCCGTCCTAGCCGGGCGTCAGTCCCACCAGAACGACCACCAGGTCCTGCCGCGGATCTCCTCGGCGTACCCGGCGAGGGTGCCGGGGCCCTGGAACAGGATGTCCGGGCAGAACGCCCAGTGCTCGGCCGCCACGTGCACGGCGTGCCGCGTCGTGACGGGCGGCGCCGCGACGCTGAGCTCGAGCGTGTTGAACCCGAGGCCGATCACGCGGGCGCCGAACCGGTCCTCCCAGGAGCGCAGGACGGCGGCGAGCGGCGCGATCCACTCGTTGTGGTTCAGGGCGCCCTGCCAGCCCACGGCGGCGACGGCGTCGGCGCCCCGCTCGACGGCCGCCAGCCCCAGGGACGGCGCCCGCGCGGCGATCGTCCGGGCGTGCCGGTCGGCGATCACGCCGGGGTCGTCCAGCAGGGTGCCGGGCGGGGCGGGGCCCGGGCACTGCCGGCCGAACGGCGCGAGATCGTCGTGGTCGTCGCCGACGGCCTGGTCGACGTAGTCGGTCCAGACCTCGTACATGAACGCGTGGGGGACGTAGTTGCCGATCTCGGAGACCGGCTCCGGCGCGATCTGCCCCGCGGCCCACGGCTGGTCGGACTCGTCCAGCAGCAGCGGCCACAGCCCCGAGCGCTCGTGCTCGGCGCGCAGCCTGGCCCACAGGACCCCGTCGACGGGGTCGTCGCTCAGCCAGAACGCGGGCCGCATGAGGTGCTGCCGCTGCGGATAGCCGGGGTCGGGCCACACCACGTCCCCCTCGGGCAGCGGCACCGCCAGTGTCCGCTCGGCCCCGCCGTCCGCCTGGCCGCCGGCCTCGTCGGCGAACAGCTGCGGCAGGTTGCCCGGCAGGTGCCGGACCTCGACATCATCCATTTCACGCCGTTCCGGTACAGAGCATGCCAACGGGATCTTGGCACTCCGTGATGGTAACGGCGACCGGGGCCGTTCGTGGGCGGGCCGCCGGGTTCGGTCCCGGCGGCCCGCCCGTGGACTCCGCGCGCCGCCGTCGCGGCCACCGGCGATCCGCTCCCGCGGAAGCGGGTCAGCGGGCGCGGCGGCCCCGCACCAGGTAGTCGATCACGAGGGCTATCGCCGCGACGCCGGTGACGACGCCGATGGCGATCTCGTACCAGGTGTCCTGCAGGGTGACGCTGGTGGCGACGTTGGCGGCGACCAGGAGCGCGACGAGCGTCCAGCGGGCGGTGTTTCCCATGGCGGGAGTCCTTTCAGGTGAGGGGACGGAAATCGTGGGGCGGGGGTCGTGGTTCAGCGGGTCGTGGTTCAGTGGATCGTGGGGGACGCGCGGCGGCGCAGCATCGCGCGCGCCGGGAGCATGACGGCGGCGGCGCCGGAACCGGCGACGCCGAGCACGATCGCGGCGGCGGCGACGGGCGACACCGCGGGCAGCGGAAGGCCGATGACCGCGAGCGCGAACGCCAGCAGCGTCACCGTGGCGATGAGCGCGCCGACGAGCACGCCGGTGCCGACGACGATCAGCGTCTCCAGCCGCAGCGCCCGCAGCACCTGCCGCCGGGTCGCGCCCACCAGGCGAAGCAGGGCGAACTCGCGGCGCCGCGCGGCCGTCGCGAGGGCCAGTGTGGTGACGAGGCCGATGACGACGAACCCGCCGATCGCCGCGACGGCGACGACGCCGACGAAACCCTGGAGGCGCGCCTCCCGCGACACCCGCGCGCCGAACGCGGCGGAGTCGACCGCCCGGACGCCGGTGTGCGCGGCGGTGACGCCCCGCAGGTCGGCGCCGCCCTCCGTGCGGAGGAGGACGTGGTCGTCGAGCGGGGTGGCCGTGTGCCCGGCGACGAGGTCGCGGGGGAGCAGGACGTCCCCGAAGCCGTGGCCGCGCTCGTAGATGGCGACGACGCGGGGTTCGACGCGCGTGCCGTCCCCGAGCCACAGCTCCGCCGTGGACCCGACCTCCAGCCCGCCCGCGACGTCCGCGCTGAGCGCGACGGCCGTGCCGTGCAGGTCGCGGAGTTCCCCGTCGGACACGCCGGGGTCGATCGTCGCGGCGACGTCGCCGCCCACGCCGCGGGCGCCCAGCGGCCGGAGCGTCTCCTCGCCCAGCTCCCGCACCGGCATGAGGACGGTCGTGCGCTTCACCGGCACGGCGGCGACGACGCCCGGCGCCCGGCGGGCCGCCGCGGCGACGCCGCGCGGCAGTCCCGGGCCGTCCGCCACCAGCACGCGGTCGGCGCGGACGCCCGCCTCCGCCTGCTCGTGCGTCGC
>NZ_JBHTJA010000082.1:0-31372 GCF_042675525.1 Actinomadura sediminis | reverse complement strand
GTACTCGGCGCGCAGCCCGGCGAGCGCGCCGGCCCCCGCGGACGCGGCGACGGGTCCGGTGTCGCCGGGGCGGGCGCCGACGGCGGCGAGCAGCTCGGCGCGGACGTCGCCGTGGCCGGCCAGGTGGTCGCGCAGGACGTGCCAGTGGGCGGGGTGCCGGACGAGGTGGTCGCCGAGCGCGGCGCTGGCGCCGAGGACGGCGGTCAGCCGGTCGCGGGTGCCGTCCTCCTCGGCGAGGGCGGCGCGCAGTTCGGCGCCCTCGCCGTGCTCGTCGGCGGCGGCGAGCAGCCGCAGCAGGCCGCCGAGGGCGAGGTCGGGGTCGGCGGTGCCGCCGAGGGCGCCGAGCAGCGACTCCAGGAGCGCGCCCTCGAGCCGGACGCCGTCCACCGCCTCGGCCTCGCGGACGAGCCGCTGCGCTCGTCCCGCGTCGGTGAAGCCGAGCCGCGCCAGGCGTCCGGCGAGGGACGGGCGGCGGTCGGAGGCCACGGGCTCCGGGGTGGTGGGCTCCGGGGTGGTGGGCTCCGGGGTGGTGGGCTCCGTGGGGTCGGGCTCCGTGGTGCTGGGCTCGGTCACGTCTCAACCGTAATGCGCCGGTCCCCGGCCGCGGGTCACAGGACGGCCAGCAGCCGCCTGCGCTCGTACTCGGTGACCTCGCGGCGGTACTCCTCCCATTCCTGCCGCTTGTTGCGCAGGAAGAAGTCGAAGACGTGCTCGCCGAGGACATCGGCCATCAGCTCGCTGCGCTCCATGGCGTGGATGGCCTCGTCGAGGTTCTGCGGGAGCGGCTCGATGCCGAGGGCGCGGCGCTCGGCGGGCGTGAGCGCCCACACGTCGTCCTCGGCGCCCGCGGGGAGCTCGTAGCTCTCCTCGATGCCCTTGAGCCCGGCGCCGAGGATCGCGGCGAACGCGAGGTAGGGATTGGCGGCGGTGTCCAGGGAGCGGAACTCGATCCGGGTGGAGTGTCCCTTGTGGGGCTTGTACATCGGGACGCGGACGAGCGCCGACCGGTTGTTGTGGCCCCAGCAGATGTACGACGGGGCCTCTCCCCCGGCGCCCGCCGCGGACCCGACGTTGCCCCACAGCCGCTTGTAGGAGTTGACCCACTGGTTGCACACGGCCGTGATCTCGGCGGAGTGCCGCAGGACGCCCGCGATGAACGCGCGCCCGACCTTCGACAGCTTGTACTCGGCGCCCGGCTCGTAGAAGGCGTTGCGGTCGCCCTCGAACAGCGACATGTGGGTGTGCATGCCGGAGCCGGGGTGCTCGGTGAACGGCTTGGGCATGAACGACGCGTGCACGCCCTGCTCGAGCGCGACCTCCTTCATGACCAGCCGGAACGTCATGATGTTGTCGGCGGTGGTGAGCGCGTCGGCGTACCGGAGGTCGATCTCCTGCTGGCCGGGGGCGCCCTCGTGGTGGCTGTACTCGACCGAGATGCCCATCGACTCCAGCATCATGATCGCGTTGCGCCGGAAGTCGTGCGCGGCGCTGTGCGGGGTGTGGTCGAAGTAGCCGCCGGAGTCGGCGGGCTCGGGCTCGCTGCCGTCCTCCGGTTTGGTGTTCAGGAGGAAGAACTCGATCTCGGGGTGGGTGTAGAACGTGAACCCGAGGTCGGCGGCGCGGGCGAGCGAGCGCTTGAGGACGTACCGGGGATCGGCGAAGCTCGGCGAGCCGTCCGGCATGAGGATGTCGCAGAACATCCGGCCGACGCCGGGCGATTCCGAGCGCCACGGCAGGACCTGGAACGTGGACGGGTCGGGCTTGGCGATCATGTCGGCCTCGTAGACGCGGGCGAACCCCTCGATCGCCGAGCCGTCGAAACCGATGCCCTCGCCGAAGGCGCCCTCCAGTTCGGCGGGCGCGACGGCCACCGACTTCAGGAACCCGAGCACGTCGGTGAACCACAGCCGGATGAACCGGATGTCGCGCTCCTCCAGCGTGCGGAGCACGAACTCCTGCTGACGGTCCAAAGCCTTCTCCCTCGGTGCCTTGCTCCGCCGGCCCGCCGGAGCGACGGATCCGGCCACTGTGCAGTATGCCCGGCCGCTGTTACCACGACGTTACGCGTTCGGCGTCGTTCCCGTGGCCGCCGGGTGGCGTGTTCGCTCTCGGCCGTGCGTCCGAAGGTATCGGACGTACGCCCCATACCGCCCGCCCATCCCGGCGCCGAACAGCCGTTTCCCGAATCTTGACGTGCCGATCGGGCCTTCTCCGGGAACTGATCATTAACGTGAACCGCGTCGTGGACATCTCTCTTCTTCTCTCGACGGCCGACGGGGCCGCCGCGCTGGCCGCGCCCGCGGCCATGCACCCGGAGTCGTGGCGGCTGTGCGCGCAGGTGGAGACCTGGGCGCGCGGCCGCGGCCTGGTGCTCGGAGATCCGGACACCTCGCCGCTCGGCCGGGCCCGCTGCGAGCGGCTGGCGGCCCGCGTCTTCCCGGCCGCCGACCTCGCCGCCGTGGACCTGTTCGCCCGCTGGCTGACCTGGACGCTCGCGCTCGACGACATGCTCGACCACGAGCCGCTCGCCGACAGCGGCAGCGCCGTGCACTCGCTGTACGACGACCTGCTGCGCGCGACCCGCCGCGGGCACGCCCGTCCGGGGGCGCGGCCGCTGGAGGCGACCCTGGTGGAGCTGTGGCACGCCACGTCCAAGGGCATGAGCCGCGACTGGCGCCGCCGCTTCATGCTGCATCTGGAGGCGCACCGGGACGCCTGCGCGCAGGAGGCCGTGAACCGCCGCATCGGGCACGTGCCGACGCCGCGCGAGTTCGCGCCGCTGCGGCGCCGCGCGTGCGGGCCGTTCCTGTACGACCTCATCGAACCGGTCCTCGGCGTCGAGCTGCCCGCGCGGCTGCTGCGGACGCCGCGCTGGAAGGCGCTCGCGCACGCCGTCGCCGACGCCGTCGCGTGGTCGAACGATCTCGCCTCGCACGATCTCGAGGCCGCGCGCGGCGACGTCCACGACCTGCCGGCGGTGCTGGCCGAGGCGGAGGGGACGGCGCCCGCGCAGGCGGGACCGGCGGTGGCCGAGCGCGTCGCCGAGCGGATCGAGGACGCCCGGGAGGCCGCGCGGCGGCTGCCGGACATGCTCGACCGGCTGGAGCTGACCGTCGCGCAGCGCGCCGCGGCCGCCCAGGTCGTCCGGGTCCTGCTGGACACGCCCCGCGCGCACGTCGACTGGCTCGCCGAGTCCGGGCGGTACGAGGCGGGCGCGGCCGTCCCGGCGCCGCGGCTGGACGCGCTGGCGTCCCTGCGCTGACCGGGAGCCGGCGCGATTCAGCGGGGCGCCGTGCCGGGCGCGGCGGCGAGGGCGTCCCCCGCGGGCGTCCGGGAGTACAGCACGCGGCGGCCGAGCCGGTGCCCGGTGACGAGCCCGCAGGCGCGCAGCACGCCGAGATGCTGGCTGACCGCCGCGGGCGTGACGCCCAGCCGTCCGGCCAGCTCGGTGGTGGACGCCGGGGAGGCGAGCGCGAGCAGCAGCCCGGCGCGGCGGCGGCCGAGCAGCGCGGCGAGCGCGGCGGCGGGCCCGTCCGGCCCGGCCGGGCGGCGCGTCTCCCAGAGGGCCGCGACACCGGTCGGCGGGTAGCTGAGCATCGGCTGGTAGGGCGGGATCATCACCGACACCTCCGGCCACACGAACGCGCTCGGGACCAGCAGCAGCCCGCGCCCGTCCAGGCCGCCGCGGAAGTCCCAGCGGCGGTCGATCGCGAGCGTCCCCGCCCGCCACGCGACCGCCTCGTGCAGGCCGCCGAACACCCCGGCGGCGCCCTGCGCGGCGAGGGCCCGGGTGCGGCGCAGGACGTCGCCCTCCAGCAGGTCGCGGAGCCGCGGCCAGTACGGCTCGACGGCCGCCGCCCAGTAGGACTCGAGGAGGTCCGCCACGGCCGCCAGGGTGCGCCCGGGACGCGCCGCCATCTCGGCCCGGCCCGGGTCGGGCGGCATGAACCGGAGTTCGGCCGCGACGACCTCGGGCGGGGTGGCCCGGACGATCTCCAGTTCGGCGCCGAGGTCGGGCAGCGGGGTGTCCGGCGGCGGGGTGAGGAAGTCGGGGATGTACCCCCAGGCGGGGACGATCCGCCGCAGCGGCGCGAGGTCCAGGCCGCGCAGGCGCGGGCGGACGGCGTGCACCCACGGCAGGTGGAGCGCGTGCCCGGACGGGTCGGCGAGGACCCGCAGGCTGCGCACCATCTCCCACAGCGGCGAGAACGCGAACCGGACGCGCGCCACGTCGTCCGGAGCGAACACCAGCTCGACCATTAAGCACAGGCTAAATCAATTTCCTTGCCGGGAAGGCTCCCCGAGCATCGGTGCGTGACCACCGCGCGACACGCCCCCGCCGGACCGCCGCCCCGCCGGATCGCCGCGTTCCTCGAACCCCGCATCGGCGGTCTCCCCCGCACCTTCTGGGTCCTGTGGGCGGGCACGCTGCTCAACCGGCTCGGGACGATGGTCGAGCCGTTCCTCGGCCTGTACCTGACCACCGTGCGGGGCCTGTCGCTCGCGCAGGCGGGCGCGGTGATGGCGCTGCTCGGCGCCGGGTCGTTCGCCGGCCAGTTCGCCGGCGGGATCCTCGCCGACCGCGTCGGCCGCCGCGTCACGCTCACGGCCGCGACCGTCGGGACGGGCGCCGCGATGCTCGCCCTCGGCCACGCGCAGGGCCTCCCGGCGATCGCCGCGTCCGCGCTCGTCCTCGGGCTGCTGCTGGACATGTACCGGCCCGCGTCGCAGGCGATGGTCGCCGACATCATCTCCCCGGCGGACCGCCCGCGCGCCTTCGGGCTGCTGTTCTGGGCGGTCAACCTCGGCTGGGCCGTCGCGATGGTGCTCGGCGGGACCCTCGCCCGGCAGGGCTTCCTGTGGCTGTTCTGGATCGACGCCCTGACCTGCGCGGCGTTCGGCGTGCTGGTGTGGCGCGCCGTCCCCGAGACGCGGGACCGCGCGGCGCGCGCGGCGTCCGCCCCGGGCGGGTTCGGGCGCGCGCTGCGGGACCGCGTCATGGTCGCCTACGTCGTCATCACGCTGCTGTACACGTTCGTCCTGATGCAGGGCATGACGACCATGCCGCTGGCGATGCGGGAGGACGGCCTCGGGCCGCAGGCGTACGGGCTGGCGATCGCCGCGAACGGGGTCCTGATCGTCCTCGTGCAGCCGCTGGTCAGTGCGTGGCTGAGCCGCCGCGACCACAGCCGGGTGCTGGTCGCCGGGTTCCTCCTCGTCGGCGCCGGGTACGGGCTGACCTCGCTCGTCTCGTCGCTTCCCGGGTACACCGCGACGATCCTGGTGTGGACGTGCGGCGAGATCGTCGCGGCGGCCGTCCTGCAGGCCGTCGTCGCCGACCTCGCCCCCGCCGACCTGCGCGGGCGGTACAACGGCCTGTACGGGATGGCGTGGTCGGGCGGGTTCCTGCTCGCGCCGCTCGGCGGCACCCAGCTGCTCGGCCTCGGCGGCGGGCCCGCGTTGTGGCTGACCTGCCTGGCCCTCGCGCTCGCCGCCGCCGCGGGGCAGCTCGCGCTCGCGCCCGCCATCCGGCGCCGCCAATTCTCGTCAGAGTGACGATACTGATCCCCGACGTATTACCCTTGGAGGGTGGCACAGCTCCGGATCGCGCTCGCGCAGGTGAACCCGACCGTCGGCGACCTCGACGGCAACGCCGACCTCATCGTGGACTGGACACGGGCCGCCGCCGACGCCGGCGCCCACCTCGTCGCCTTCCCCGAGATGGCACTGACCGGCTACCCCGTCGAGGACCTCGCGCTGCGGCCGTCCTTCGTCGCGGCGTCCCGGCGCGCCCTCGGCGACGTCGCGCGCCGCCTCGCCGACGCCGGCATGGGCGGCGTCCCCGTCGTCGTCGGCACGCTCGACCGCCGGGACGGCGGCCGCCGCCCGCTGAACGCGGTCGCGTGGCTGCACGGCGGCGACGTCCTGATCGCCTCGGCGAAGCACCACCTGCCGAACTACGGCGTGTTCGACGAGTACCGGATCTTCGAGAGCGCCGACACGCTCCCGGTCGTCCGGCTGCACGGCGTCGACGTCGCCACCGTCATCTGCGAGGACCTCTGGCAGGACGGCGGCCCCGTCAGCGTCACCCGCGCCGCGGGCGCCGGGCTCCTCCTCGCCGTCAACGCCTCCCCCTACGAACGCGACAAGGACGACGTCCGCCTCGACCTGTGCGCGGGGCGCGCGCGCGAAGCGGGCTGCACCCTCGCCTACGTCAACATGGTCGGCGGCCAGGACGAGCTGGTCTTCGACGGCGACTCCCTCATCGTCGGCCCGGACGGCTCGCCCATCGCCCGCGCGCCCCAGTTCGTCGACCACCTGCTGATCACCGACCTCGACCTCCCCGAGGCGTCCGGGGACCCCGGTCCCGCCTCGGTCGACGCCCCCGGCGGCGCGACGTTCACCGTCGAGCGCCGCACGCTGTCGTCGTCCCCGGTGCCCGCCTACGACCCCGAACCGCCGACCGTCGCCGAACCCCTGGACGACCTCGCCGAGATCTACGCGGCGCTCGTCGTCGGCACCCGCGACTACGCCCGCAAGAACGGGTTCCGCTCGGTCGTCCTCGGCCTGTCCGGCGGCATCGACTCCGCCCTCGTCGCGACGATCGCCTCCGACGCCGTCGGCCCCGAGAACGTCCACGTCGTCCTGCTGCCCAGCCGCTACTCGTCCGAGGGCTCGGTGTCCGACGCCGAGGACCTCGTCAAGCGCCAGGGCGTGCACTCCCGGATCGTCCCGATCTCCGGGATGGTCGAGGCGTTCGAGGCCGAACTCGACCTGCACGGCCTCGCCGCCGAGAACCTGCAGGCCCGCATTCGCGCGAACGTCTGGATGGGCCTGTCGAACGAGCACGGCCACCTCGTCCTCACCGGCGGCAACAAGAGCGAGCTCGCCACCGGCTACTCCACGCTCTACGGCGACTCCGCCGGCGGTTTCGCGCCGATCAAGGACGTCTTCAAGACCACCGTCTGGGACCTCGCCCGCTGGCGCAACACCGCCCTCGCCGCCGACCTGCCGTTCCTGCACCCCTTCGCGCAGGAACCCGTCCCCGAGGCGATCATCGTCAAGGAGCCGTCCGCCGAACTGCGCCCCGGCCAGCGCGACCGCGACAGCCTCCCCGAGTACGCCGTCCTCGACCCCGTGCTCGCCGACTACGTCGAGCGCGACATGGGCCGCGACTCCCTCGTCGCCGCCGGGCACGACGCCGGACTCGTCGACCGGGTCGTCCGCCTCGTCGACCTCGCCGAGTACAAGCGGCGCCAGTACCCGCCCGGCCCCAAGATCACCCCGAAGAACTTCGGCCGGGACCGCCGCCTCCCCATCACCAACCGCTGGCGCGAACGCGGCTGACCGGCCCGCCGCGGGCGTTCGAGGTTCCGCGGGTCAGGAAGGGACCCCCGGGCGAGGGTCTCGATCAACCGCAGGACCGGACCGCCCGCGCGGTCGTCGTCCCACAGGCCGGGCTGCTCGGCGCTCACCCCGGGAGGTGGTGGCTCTGCCCGGGCCACGTGGAGTCGAGGTCGACGGGGTCGGGGTCGACGCCGGGGACGACCTGGTCGCACCAGACGACCTTGCCGGCGGCGGTGCGGCGGCTGCCCCAGCGGTGCGCGAGCTGGCTGACGACCAGGAGGCCGCGGCCGTTCTCGTCGTCGTCCTCGGCGCGGCGCAGGCGGGGCAGCGCGGCGGAACGGTCGAGCACCTCGCAGACGAGGGTGCGTTCGAGGAGCAGCCGCAGCTCGATGGGGCCGTGCGCGTACCGGTACGCGTTGGTGATCAGCTCGGAGATCAGGAGCTGGGTGGTGTACTCGAGCTCCTCCAGGCCCCATTCGGCGAGGCGGGTGCGGACGAGCCCGCGGGCGCGGCGCACGGCGGCCGGGTCGGCGGGCAGCGTCCAGGAGGCGCGGCGGTCCTCGGGGAGGCGGCGCAGCCGGGCGATCAGCACGGCGATGTCGTCGCGGTGCTGGTCGGCGTAGACGCCCGCGAGGGTGGCCTTGGCGAGGTCGTCCATGGGACGGTCGACCGACTCGGGGCCGAAGATCGTGCGGAGCCGGGCGAGGCCGTCGTCGATGTCTCGGCCGCGGTTCTCGACGAGCCCGTCGGTGTAGATGACGAACAGGCTGCCGTCCTCGACGGTGAACTCGCGGCTCTCGATCGCGGTGCCGCCCGCGACGCCGAGCGGCGGCGCGGGCGGCACCCGCAGGTACTCGTTGTCGCCGCCGGGGCCCGCGAGCAGCGGGGGCAGGTGCCCGGCGGAGGCGATCTCGATGGTGCCGGTGGTGGCGTCGTACACCGCGTACACGCAGGTCGCGAAGTGGGGTTCCTGCTCGCCGAGCTCGATCATCAGCTCGTGCATGACGTGCAGGGCGTCCGCGGGCGGCAGTTCCAGGTTCGCGAGCGTGTGCAGGGCGGTGCGCAGCCGCCCCATCGTGACGGCGGCGCGGACGCCGTGCCCGGCGACGTCGCCGACGATCAGGGCGACGCGGGCGCCGGGCAGCGCGATCGACTCGTACCAGTCGCCGCCGACCTCGACGAGCTTGCTGCCGGGCAGGTAGCGGTGCCGGACCTCGACGGAGGACGGCGCGGACAGCCGGTTCGGGAGCAGGCTGCGCTGCAGGGCGAGGGCGGTGGCGCGCTCGCGGCTGTAGCGGCGGGCGTTCTCCAGGACGATCGCGGCGCCGGCCGCGAACTCCATGCCGATCTCGACGTCGTAGCGGTCGAACTTGCGGAAGCCGGGGACGCGGGTGCAGGCGATGAAGCCGAGCAGCGTGTCGTTGGCGATCAGCGGCAGCAGCACCATCGAGACGTCGGTGAGCAGCTCGCCCGCGGGGCCGCGCCGCCAGACGCGGCCGATGGCCCCGGCGGCGTCGGCGTCGATGTGGGGCCGGTGGACGGGACGGGCCGTGTCCATGACCTCGTGGTACGGGGTGCCCTCGGGGAAGACGAGGACCTCGCCGACGGGGAACGCCGACGTCCACGCGGGGTTGTCGTCGTCGGAGGTGACGGCGATGCGGCGCATCACGGCCGAGCCGGACTCGCTGTGCACCTCGTCGGCGGCGACGAGGCTCTCCAGCACCAGCACCGACGCGGCGTTGCAGTAGTGCGGGACGACGACCTCGACGATCTTGCGGGCGGACTGGTCGAGGTCGAGCGTGTCGCCGAAGCGGGTGAGCGGGTCGTCCAGCAGGGCGCGCCGCATGAGGGCCGGGTCCTGGTAGCGCTCGCTCGGGGGGAGCGCCACCTGGACGTACAGCAGCCCGGCGGGCGCCGTGCCCGCGTCGCCGCCGAGCATGGGCTGCGCGGTCACGATCGCGGAGACGGTGTCGCCGCGGCTGTGCACGGGCAGCACGCCCCGGCGCTCCTGCCCCTCGCCGATGGCCTCCAGCATGGACTCCAGCTCGGCCTTGCCCTCCTCCGCGACGAGGTCGCAGGCGGGACGGCCCAGCAGCTCCGCCGGTTCCCGGCCGAGGACGGCGCGGGCGTTGTGCCCGCACTGGACGATCTGCCGGGCGCCGTCGACGCCCAGGACGAGGGTCCGGGAGGCCGATTCGGGGCCGGGGACGTCGCCTCGCGGCGCCATGACGGATCTCACTGACGCGCTCCAGACAGCCGGTCGTCTTAGCAGTATCCAGCGACAGTATGGGCCATGACACCGTTACGCGGGGAGAAGATCGCGCTTACCGTGCGGAAAACCGGACGCCGAACCACACTTTGCACCCCTCTCGCCCCAATAGATTGTGGAATGTCGGGGCTACCCGAATCGTTGACGAAGTGGCACGATCGGATCCGTCTGGGTACGCCACCGTGGCGCCTCAAGACCGGAGGTTTCGCATGTCTTCTTCTGTTGCATCCCCCGCGCAGCCGACCGCACTCTACGGCGGCACCGGCGGACGGCGGGTCACCGTGCGCGACATCGCGGCGGCGAAGCAGCGGCACGAGAAGTGGCCGATGCTCACCGCCTACGACGCCCTCACCGCGCGGGTGTTCGACGAGGCCGGCATCCCGGTGCTGCTCGTCGGGGACTCCGCCGCCATGGTCGTCTACGGCTACGACTCGACGATCCCCGTGACGGTCGACGACCTCGTCCCGCTCACCGCCGCGGTCGTCCGCGGGTCCAAGCGCGCCATGGTGGTCGCGGACCTGCCGTTCGGCTCGTACCAGACCGGCGTGTCCGAGGCCCTCACCAGCGCGACCCGCTTCATGAAGGAGGCCGGGGCCCACGCGATCAAGCTGGAGGGCGGCCACCGCGTCCTGCCGCAGGTCGAGGCGCTCGTCGCGGCCGGCATCCCGGTGATGGGGCACCTCGGCCTCACCCCGCAGTCGGTGAACGTCTTCGGCGGCTACCGGGTGCAGGGCCGCGGCGAGTCCGGCGAGGAGCTGATCGCCGACGCCAAGGCCCTCGAGGCCGCGGGCGCGTTCTCGGTCGTCCTCGAGTGCGTCCCCGAGGACCTCGCCGCGCGCGTCACCGCGTCCCTGTCCATCCCCACCATCGGCATCGGCGCGGGCGGCGGCACCGACGCGCAGGTCCTGGTATGGCAGGACATGGCGGGCCTCACCCCGCACACCGCCAAGTTCGTCAAGAAGTTCGCGGACGTGAACACCGTCCTCGGCGACGCCGCCCGCGCCTACGCCGACGAGGTCGTCGGCGGCGCCTACCCGGCCGCCGAGCACTCGTACAAGTAGCGCCCAAGCGGCGCCGAAGGCTCCCCGGGACGGCGTCAGCCGGAGCCGTCGCCGTCCTGGGGGGCGGTCTTCCTCCGCCGCTTCGAACGGGCCACGATGATCAGGTCGCCGGTCCGCAGCGCCGCGCAGTCGGGGTGGTCGAACGGCAGCTTGCGCCCGTCCCGCACCATCGCCAGCGCCGGTTCCGCGACGGCCGACAGGGGACGCCCGGTCTCCTCGGCCGTCACGGGCCGCTCGACCAGGTCGAGGCCGCTGCCCTGGTCGAGGAGGTCCTCGATGACGTCCCCGACGTGGGGATGCCGGGTGGTGACGCCCAGCAGCCGCCCCGCCGCCTCCGACGACGTCACGACGTGGTCCGCGCCGCTCTGCCGCAGCAGCGGGACGTTCTCCGACTCGCGCACCGACGCCTGGATGCCGGCCCGCGGGTTGAGCTGCCGCGCCGTCAGCGTGATCAGCACCGCGGTGTCGTCCCGCGCGGTCGCCACGACGATCTCGCGGGCCTGCCGCACGCCCGCCTGCTCCAGCACGGAGCTGCGGGTGGCGTCCCCCACGATGCCGACCAGGCCCGCCTCCGCCGCCTCGGCGACGACGCGCGGGTCCGGATCGACCACGACGATCGACTCCCGGCGGATCCCGGTGGTCAGCAGCGTCCTGATGGCGCTCCGGCCCTTCGTGCCGTAGCCGGTCACCACGATGTGGTCGCGCACGCGGGCCCTCCAGCGTGACTGGCGCCAGTCCTCGCGGGTGCGTTCCGCGAGCACCTCGAGGGTCGTGCCGACGAGGACGATCAGGAACAGCACCCGCACGGGAGTGACGAAGAGGATGTTGACGAGCCGGGCGAAGTCGGTCACCGGCGTGATGTCGCCGTACCCGGTCGTCGAAACGGACACGGTGGCGTAGTAGAAGGCGTCCAGCAGCGAGACCTCGCCGTCGGCCGAGTCGCTGTAGCCGTCGCGGCCGAGGTACACGGCGGCCACGACGGCCAGCACGGCGAAGGACGCCAGGGCCACCCGCCGCCCGACGGCGCGCAGCGGCCCCGTCCGCGCCTTCGGCAGCATCACGAGCGGCCTGGTGCTCGCTTCCGGATCGATCACGAACGCTCCCCTACCCGCCGGCGAACACCGTGATCAAACCAGATCACCGCCTCGGCCGTCACACGCCGGCGCGGTCGCCCGGCGAGCCCCCGGGCGGGCCGGAGCGATGCGGCGATCGCCCACGGCGCCCGCTGGAACGGCGCCCCCTGGAACGGGAGGGGTCCACCGCCCGGCGCCGGGACCTACACATCCGTGATGCGGAGGCCGGCGTGCGCCTTGTAGCGGCGGTTGATCGAGATGAGGTTCGCGGTGAACGCCTCGATCTGGCCGGCGTTGTGGAGGCGGCCGCCGTACACGCCGCGCATGCCGGGGATGCGGCCGGCGAGGGCCTGCACCAGGTCGGTGGCCTCGCGGTCGTTGCCGAGCACCAGGACGTCCAGTTCCATCTCGCCGACCGCGGGGTCGAGCAGCAGCTTGGCGGACACGTGGTGGAAGGCGGCGACGACGCGGCTGTCGGGCAGGACGGCGGCGGCCTGTTCGGCGGCGCTGCCCTCCTCGACCGGCAGCGCGAACGCGCCCTTGCCCTTCTCGAAGCCCAGCGGGTTGACGCAGTCCACGACGATCTTGCCGGCGAGCTCGTCCCGCAGCGACTCCAGCGTGGCCTTGTGGCCCTCCCACGGGACGGCGACGATCACGACGTCGGACCCGCCCGCCGCGACCGGGTTCTCCGCGCCCGCCACCGGGAGTCCCGCGTCGCCCGCCTTCAGGTCGTCCGCGGCCTCCTGCGCGCGGTCCGCCTTGCGGGACCCGATCGTCACCCGGTGCCCGGCGAGCGCGAACCGGCGGGCGAGGCCCTTGCCCTGGTCGCCGGTGCCGCCGAGGATCCCGATCGTGAGGCCGCTCGCGTCCGGGAGGTCATGGGGATTCTTCCGCTGCTGATCGCTCATGCCGCCGAGTCTGCCAGGCGCGTCCCGGGCCGCCGCGTCCCGGTCTCCCCGATCGGCGGAATGCGGCCTGCGGGCGGCGCCGGTGCGGCACCATGGTGCCGTGGACGCCGAGCAGATCTCGATGTTGCGCGAGGTGCTGTCCGTCACGGGATGGCTGGAGCGGACGGGCGAGTTCGGCCGCGCGCTGCGGGTCACGTCGCGGACGCCCGGCGGGCTGCTGCTGGTCGGGACGCCCGGCGACGACCCGTGGCACCTGGCCGCGCACCTGGACGACGAGAGCCGGCTGGGCGGCGCGCCCGGGCTGGCCCCGACGCTGGTGCGCTGGTCGCCGCCGCCCGGCGCGCCCGCGCACCTGTCCGTCGGGCTGGACCGGCTGGAGGCGGCGCGGCGCGGGGAGACGGTGTTCGTCGTCGCCGAGGAGGACGCGCCCGTCCCGCTGCTGGAACGCGTGGACGACGCCCGCCGCACCGGCGCGACCGTCCTGGCGCTCGAGGGCGGCGACCGGGAGCTGCGGGGACTCGCGCACGAGGCCCTGACCGTCCCGCCGGAGGAGGCGCTGCTGTCGTTCGACGGCGCCCAGCATCTGGTCAGCGCCGCGGCGGGCGAGGAGCGGACGCGTGGACGCCCCGGCCTGCGCACCTGCCTCGCCCGCCTCCTCGAGACCGTCACCGGCCCCACGGTCGACTGACCGGCCCCGCGGCGGAGGCCGGCGGTCCCGCCGTCGCCGGTCAGTCCTCGTTCTGCCGGCGCCAGGCCTCATTGCGCTCGCGGGCGAGGGAAAGGGCGTTCGCGGCGGCGCCCTCGGAGTCGTAGGGGCCCATCCGGTCCTTGTCGGGGCAACCGGGCCCGTGCTCGACCTTCATGTGCTTGAGGCAGAACCACCAGTCGCCGTCAGTGCCTTTCATGGGCGCTCCTCTCGACGTCAGCGGAAGGCACGGGATTCGTGCCCCGGTCGCGCTGACTACACTCCTTTACCATGACGACCCAGCTTCTCCGGCCCGGCAATGTTTCTCCGCTGCGGAAGGTGCCCGCGCACATCCCACGCCCGGAGTACGTCGGGAAGAAGCGCCCCAAGACCGGCGAGCCGGACGTCAAGTCGCCCGAGATCATCGAGAAGATGCGGGTCGCGGGGAAGATCGCGGCGCAGGCGCTCGAGGAGGTCGGCAGGCAGGTCCGACCCGGGATCACGACGGACGAGCTCGACCGGATCGGGCACGAGTTCATGCTCGACCACGGGGCGTACCCGTCCACGCTCGGCTACCGGGGGTTCCCGAAGTCGCTGTGCACCTCGATCAACGAGGTGATCTGCCACGGCATCCCGGACGACACGGTGCTGCGGGACGGCGACATCATCAACGTCGACATCACCGCGTTCATCGACGGGGTGCACGGCGACACCGACGCGACGTTCCTGTGCGGGGACGTGGCGGAGGAGTCGCGGCTGCTGGTCGAGCGCACCCGGGAGGCGATGATGCGGGGCATCCGCGCCGCGAAGCCGGGACGGGCGCTGAACGTGATCGGCAGGGTCATCGAGTCGTACGCGAAGCGGTTCGGGTACGGGGTGGTGCGCGACTTCACCGGGCACGGGATCGGGACGACGTTCCACTCCGGCCTGGTCGTCCCGCACTACGACGACCCGAAGGCGACCACGCTGATCGAGCCGGGGATGACGTTCACGATCGAGCCGATGCTCACGCTGGGGAGCTTCGACTACGACATGTGGGACGACGGCTGGACGGTCGTGACGAAGGACCGCAAGCGGACGGCCCAGTTCGAGCACACCATCCTGATCACCGACGACGGCAACGAAATCCTCACCCTGCCGTGAGGCTCCGCGCCTCCCGAGCGCCCCATCGCCTAGAGTCGGATCAACGTCGCACCCGGCCCCGGGAGTCTCCTGGATGAACGAGCCAGCGCCGTACGAGCCGAGGGTTCCGTCCGACAGCATGCCGCCGGGACGGGCGGCGCTGAGCGTGACGTGGGCGGCGCTGCCGTTCCTGTCGCTCGGGTACGCGACGCCGTTCACGTTCGCGGCGGCGGCGCTGTGGCGGCGGAGCCTGCACCTGCTCGTGTCGTCGGGCGTGTACATCGGCGCGTTCGTGCTGATGCTGTACCTGCTTCCCGAGATCGGGAAGGACGAGGGGACGCAGCGGACCGTGGGCCTGCTGATGTTCGTGCTCGCGATCGTCGGGTGCGGGCACGCGTTCGTGATCCGGCGGCGGGTGTTCGACCCGCACGGGCTGTCGGGCGTCGACAACGCGGCCGTGGTGGAGCGGGTGAAGCGGCGGCGGCTGCTGCGCGAGAAGGCGCGCGAGCTGGCCGCGACGGACCCGGGGCTGGCGAAGGAGCTGCGGATCGGACGTCCGGACCTGCCGCGCCAGTACAACGACGGCGGCCTGGTCGACGTCAACCACGCCCCGGCGAAGGCGCTGACGCTGCTGCCGGGGATCACGCCGGAGCTGGCCGAGCGGATCGAGCGGGTGCGGGCGGAGACGGGCGGGTTCATGTCGGCGGAGGAGCTGTCGGCGGTCGCGGGGCTGCCGCCCGACCTGACCGGCGATCTGCTCGACTACACCGTCTTCATCCGCTGACGCCGGGTATGCAGGGGGACGTGAGCCCCAGCAAGCCGAAGAACGCGAAGCCGAAGAACGCGGGAGCGTCCGGCCCGGACCGGCTCGCCGAGTACCGGGGCAGGCGCGCCGCCGGGCGCACCCCCGAGCCCGTCCCCGGCGAGGGACCGCTGCCGCGCGGGGACGACGACACGTTCGTCGTCCAGGAGCACCACGCGAGCAGCCTGCACTGGGACCTGCGGTTCGAGCGGGACGGGGTGCTGGTGTCGTGGGCGGTGCCGAAGAGCCTGCCGTGGAGTCCCGCCACGAACCATCTGGCGGTGCACACGGAGGACCATCCGCTGGAGTACGCGACGTTCGAGGGCGAGATCCCCAAGGACGAGTACGGCGGCGGCAAGGTGATCATCTGGGATCGCGGGACGTACGAGACGGAGAAGTGGAGCGAGCGCGAGGTCAAGGTCGTCGTGCACGGCTCGCGGGTGTCGGGCCGGTACGTGCTGTTCCGGACGCGCGGCGACGACTGGATGATCCACCGGATGGACCCGCCCGCCGACCCCGAGGCCGAGCCGCTCCCGGAGTCGCTGCCGCCGATGCGTCCGGTGCGGCGCGCGCGGCTGCCCCGGGCCCAGGACGACTGGGCGTTCGAGTTCGCGTGGGGCGGGCGGCGGCTGCTGGCGTACGTCGAGGGCGGCCGGGCGCGGTTCACCGACGGGCGCGGACGGCCCGTGGACGGCCCGGCCCGCGCGGGCACCCGGCTGGGCGCGGAGCTGGGCGCCCGGCCCGCGGTGCTGGACGGGGAGCTGGCCGTCGTCGAGGGCCGCGAGACGTACATGATCTACGACGTGCCGCACCTGGACGGGCGTCCGCTGCTGGACGTCCCGTACCGGGAGCGCCGCGAGCGGCTGGACGGCCTGGGGCTGTCGGGGGCGCTGTGGCAGACGGCGCCGTGGTTCCCGGGCGACGGCGACGCGGTGCGGGAGGCCGCGGCCGCGCAGGGGCTCCCGGGGGTCCTCGCCAAGCGGCTCGACGCCCCGTACCGGCCGGGCGAGGAGTCGGACGCGTGGCGGTTCGTCCCGTCGCCCGCCCGGTAGGCGCGACCGGGAACCGCCCGCCGCCGTCCCGCATCAAACGGACGTAGCCCCCTCTTCGGCGCGTCGCCGCCTAAAACGATCAAGAGCGGGTTAGAGTCCGCCCCGGACGGCCGATGCGGAAGGCGGGACAACGGCTCATGATGGGCAGGACGCACGCCCTGAGCGGCGCGCTGGCGTGGCTCGCGGTCGTGCCGGTGATCAGCCGGGAGGAGTGGATCGGCGAGTACGCCGTGTCCCTGTCGGTCGAGCAGGTCGCCGCGGGCGCGGTGGTCTGCGCGGGCGCCGCGCTCCTGCCCGACATCGACCACCACAACGGGCGCATCGCCAACACGTTCGGGCCGATCACCAAGCACATGTGCAAGTGGATCGGGAAGATCTCGGGCGGGCACCGGCAGGCGACCCACTCGCTGCTGTTCGCGATCGGCATCGGCCTCGCGATGGACGCCCTCGCCACCCACGTCGTGTACGCCTGGTGGGCCTGCCTGTTCATGATCGTCGGCCTGGGGCTGCGCGGCGTCGGCCTCGACTTCGAGGGCAAGGAGCCGCAGTCGGCGCTCGCCGACTGCGCGCTCGCCGCCATCGCCGTGTGGCTGATGCACGACCTCGACATGAGTTTCGTGGGGTTCGCGGTCGGGCTCGGCTGCTTCGCGCACGTCGTCGGCGACTGCCTGACGCCGCGCGGCTGCCCGGTGCTGTGGCCGTTCTCGTGGCGGACGTCCGTCCCGCTGATCCCCCGCACCGACGGGAAGGTCGAACGCTGGGTGGTCATGCCCCTCCTCAGCGTCGGCATCGCGATCCTCGCCGTCCGCTCGATCATCGGGGACGCCGCGGTGACGTGGATGACGGCCGGACGCGGCGGCTGACGGGGGCTCGGCCCCGGCGGTGATGATCCCGGTCGGGCGGACACCGCAGCCCGAGGTGACCGGAACGGCCGCGAGCAGAGCGGCCATGGCCCGTTCCCCCAAGGCGCCTCCTTGCCGTTCGAGATGAGCTTCGCGGGAAGTTCGCGGTCGGGCTCGGCCGCTTCGCGCACGTCGTCGGCGACCGCCCGACGCCGCGCGGCCGCCCGGTGCCGTGGCCGTCCTCGTGGCCGTCCGGTCGGTCACCGGGGACGCCGCGGTGACGTGGACGACGACGGGCCGGCCTTGGGCGGCCCGGCGAACAGGTCGGCGTAGTCCTCGCACGCCAGCGTCCGGACGGCCGTCACCGGCACGACGACCGGCTCACCACTCTGGGGGACGTTCCAAAGCTGGACGCGCTCGATGCCCGGCAGGGCCGCCGCGGTGCAGGCGATCTGCGCCTCGGCCGGGCGCGTCCAGGACACCGGCCGGCCGCGGTCGTCCCCGCGCGGCACGATGATCAATTCAGAGACGTCCTCACCTGGCATCACACCGAAACCGCGGATCTCCAAAGGGCGGGAGACCTCGGTACGGAACCCCTGCTCGCGTTCCTGCGGGGTCGGGGGAACCGCGAGCTGCGTGATCGGCAGGTACGGATGGTCCGGCAGGCCCGGGCGCAGGACAGCGGCGACCTTCCCGTCCCGCACCAGGTAGACGGTGATCGTGTCGCCCCGCCCGCCGGCGCGGGGCTTGTCCCCGGCGGCGACGGTCCCGGTCGGGCGGATGCCGCAGCCCGCGACGAGCAGGACGGCGGCCAGCAGGGCGGCGGCGCGGCTCATTCCCGCCCTCCGTCCTCGCCGGGCCGTCCGGCCGGCAGCCACAGAGTGAACACCGCTCCCCCGCCCGGCCGGTCGGCGGCGTCCAGGGTTCCTCCGTGCAGCATGGCGTTCTCTCTGGCGATGGACAGGCCGAGGCCGCTGCCCTCGCTGGCGGCGCGGGCGGCGTCCGCCTTGACGAACCGGTCGAAGATCGCGTCGCGCAGGCCGTCCGGCAGGCCGGGGCCGCGATCGGTGACGGTGACCTCGATTCCGGCCCGCCCGTCCCGGTCCGCCGCCCCGAACCGCACGGACACCGGCGGGCGGCCGTGCCCGAGCGCGTTCCCGACGAGGTTGGCGAGGACGACGTCGAACCGGCGGGGGTCGAGGCGGACGGACAGGCCGGCGGGGCCGGTGACGGCCACGTCGTCCGTCCAGCCGCGCGCGTCGAGGGCCGCCGCGACGGCCTCCGCCGCGTTCACGTCGTCGAGGACGAGCGCCGCCTTGCCCGCGTCGAACCGGCTGATCTCGATCAGATGCTCGACGAGGGCGCCGAGCCGGCGGGTCTCGGCGACGACGAGCCGGGCCGCGCGCCCGTCTCCGGACGCGGCCGCGGCGTCCTGCGCCAGCACGTCCGTCAACGCGATCATCGACGTCAGCGGGGTGCGCAGCTCGTGCGAGACGTCGGCGACGAACCGGCGGGACGCCGCGTCCATCGCGCGAAGTTCGGTGACCGTCCGCTCCAGCGCCTCGGCCGTCCCGTTGAACGTGCGGGCCAGGTCGGCGAGTTCGTCCCGGCCGCGCACGTCCACGCGCGTCTCCAGGTCGCCCTCGCCGAGGGCGCGCGCGGCGGCGCCGAGCCGCCGCACCGGGCGCAGCACCCCGCGCGTGGCCAGCAGCGCCAGGACGAGCGCGCACGCGAGCGCGCCGCCGTCGGCGATCAGCAGCGCGCGGGTGAACAGCTCCAGGTCGTCGGCTTCGCGGCTCAAGTCCACCGAGACGAACACCATCGGCGGCGTCGTGCGCTCCGGGTCCGTCTCAGTCGTCGCGTAGCCGGTCACATGGGCGCCGACCAGCAGGTAGGGGGTGCCGTTCCGGACGACGCGCCGGTACACCATCTCCTTCAGCGCGCGGCGCGCGAACTCCTCGTCGACGGGCACGTGCAGCGTTCCGGGATCCGGGACGTTGATCGGCCCGCCCGGCAGCACGGACACCCACACCGCCTTCCGCCGCGCCGCGGAGGGCGTCCGCTCGTCCGGCGGAGGGGGCGCCTCGACGGACTCCGGCGGCCCGGGCCGGCCGGTCAGCGCGTCCACGAGGCGTTGCCCGAGCAGGTGGCCCGAGTCGGGCGGGGACGCCTTCGGAACCTGCCGGGTGAGCGTCCCGCGCACGTCCGCCAGCACCGCGTCCTGGACGCGTTCCAGCATCATGCGGCGGTACAGCACGTAGGAGATCCCGGACGCCAGGACCGACGCCAGCAGCGCCACCGCGAGGAACGCCGCGGCGAGGCGGGCCCGGAGCCCGGTGAACGGCCGGAACGCGCGGACGGTCACGGCGCGGCGAACCGGTAGCCGAAGCCGCGGACGGTCTCGATCAGGCGGGGCTCGGCGGGCTCGTCCTCGATCTTGGCGCGGACGCGTTGCACGCACGCGTCGACGAGCCGGGAGTCGCCCGGATAGGTGTGCTCCCAGACGGCGGCGAGCAGGTGACGGCGGGTGAGCGCGTGCCCGGGGCGCCGGGTCAGCTCCAGCAGCAGCCGCAGCTCGGTGGGGGTGAGCCGCAGGTCCGTCCCGGTCTTGGTGACCTTCAGTGCGGTCCGGTCGATGACGAGGTCGCCGTGGACGGAGTGGTCGGCGGCGGTGGCGCGTTCCGTGCGGCGCAGGACGGCGCGGATGCGGGCGTCCAGGACGCGCGGCTCCACGGGCTTGATCACGTAGTCGTCCGCGCCCGCCTCCAGGCCGAGGACGACGTCGAGGTCGTCGCCGCGCGCGGTCAGCAGGATGACCGGGAGGCCGGACCCCCCGCACACCTCGTCGCGGCGGATGCGGCGGCACGTCTCGATGCCGTCGATCCCCGGGAGCATCACGTCCAGGATCGCGATCTCGGGGCGCAGCGCGCGGAGCGCGTCGAGGCCGTCCTCGCCGGTCGCGCGGGCCGTGACGCCGTGCCCCTGACGGGTGAGCGCCATCTCCAGGCCGACGCGGGCGGAGGGGTCGTCCTCGACCAGAAGGATCTTCGCCACCCGGTCATTATCGGGCGGCCGTCCGGGCGTTCGGCCCCATGTCACGAGATCCGGACATTTCACAGACAAGATCACGAACTGGCGCCCGGAGCGTGGTGCGCATGGCGTTCGTGATCGATGTCCGGCCGTCCGAGCCGTCCGCTCCTCCGCGGGACGGACGGCGGCGGCCCGCGCTCCCCTGGCTGCTCGTGTTCGGCTTCCTGGCCCAGGTGAGCATCCGGCTGTGGTTCGCGCGCGGACGCACCGGGCCCGTCGCGAACCCGGACGAGACCGGGTATCTCGTCGCGGCGCGGTGGCTCGCTGGCGGGCCCGGCGGCGATCTGTCCGGGTTCACCTTCTACCAAGGGGGCTACCCGCTGCTGCTGGCGCCCGCGTACTGGTTCTCGCACGACCCGGTGACGGTCTACACGATCGTCATGGCGATCAACGCGGTCGCCGGGGCGGCGCTGTTCCCGCTGGGGTACGCGGCGGCACGCCGGTTCGGGCTCGGGCCCCGGGCGGCGTTGCCGGTGTCGTTCGGCGCCGCGCTGCTGCCCGCGTCGACGTTCTTCGGCGCGTTCGCGCTCACGGACGCGGTGCTGCCGACACTCGTCCTCGGCTGGCTGCTCGCGCTCGACCGGTTCGCGCGGCGGGGCCGGGTCCCGGACGCCGTCCTGGCGAGCCTCGTCGTGGCGTACGCGTCCGCCGTCCACACACGCGGGGCGGTGCTGCTCGCCGTCCACCTCGCGGCGCTCATCGCCCTCCGCAAGGGGCAGCGCGGGACGGTCGCGGGCCTCGCCGCCGCCGCGGCGGGGTACGCGCTCGGCGCGGCGGGCAACGCGCTGCTGCGGGACGCGCTGTATCCGGGCGGCGCACGCGATCTCGGGGGCATCCTGACCGACCGGCTCACCACGGCGGACGGGCAGGCGTGGGCGCTGTCGGGCGCGGCCGGGCAGCTCTGGTACCTGATCGTGTCCACGTGGGGACTGGCCGGGATCGGGCTGGTGGCGGTGGCGGCGGTGCTCGTGCGGCGCCGCACGCCCTTCGCCGAACGGGTCATGGCGGCCGCGGCGCTCGCCGCCGTCTGCGGCATCGCGTACGCGGCCTCGGCGGCGCTCCCGGACGAGCACCGCGTGGGCAACTTCGCGTACGGGCGCTACCTGGCGTGCACGGCGACGGTGTTCGCGCTGGCCGGCGCGGCGGCCCTTCTGCAGGCGCGGCCCCGGACGACCGCGGGCGCCGCCGGGGGCGCGGGCGTCCTCCTCGCGGGGACGGCGCTGTGGGTCCACGGGTACGCGGGCGAGCGGCTGCGCACCCACGCGTTCATCGGGTTCGACTTTCCCGAGGTCACGTTCCTCACCCGGGACCGCGCGGCCCTCGACCTCGCGGGGGCGTCGCTCGCGGCGGGCGCACTGCTGGTCGCGTTCGCCGTGCTCGCCCGCCTGCCGCGCCCGGCCGTCCTGGCGGGGCTCGCGCTCGCCGCGACGAACGCCGCCGCGCTGGTCTTCCTGTTCGGCCCGTCCCCCGAGCGGGCCCGCCCGGCCCCGCCGCTGCCCGGCCCGGCGGCGGGCGGGGTGGTCGCCGACCGGTCGCTGCACTGGGCGGTCAAGGTCCGGCTCCGGTATCCGGTGTGGTGGACGGACATCGGCTCGTTCGACGTCCGGTCCGGCCGCCCGCCCGCGCCCGGCGTGTGCACGGTCGTCGTGCCCCGGCCGGACGGGACGGCGCCCGGGGACACGTGGCCCGCGCACCCGCCCGGGTGGCGCCCGCACCCGGGCGCCGCGTACGGCATCGGGTGGACGAGCTGGCGCGGCCCGTCCTGCGGCTGACGGGCCCGCGGGCTCAGAAGCGGGTGACCAGGGCGATGCGGTCGTGGTCGACGAGGAAGCCGTCGGAGACGAACGTCACCTCGCCCCCGTACTCCAGCGTCGTCTCGATGACGTGGTCGACGACGTCGTCGACGACGTCCGCGCCGTGCAGCACGCCGGGGCGGCCGTCCACCGGGACGAGCCCGCCGTCGCCGCGGATCGCGGGCGCGTAGTAGCCGCGCTCGACGACGAGGTGCTCGCCGCGGCCCTGCTCGACGAGCCGGACCACGTCGCAGAGCCCGGCCGCGTACCGGTCGATGCCGCGGGCCGCCTCCAGCTCCGACAGCACCCCGACCTCGCGGAGGTCCTCGTAGGCGGCCAGTGCGGGGCGGGCCGCCTCGATCAGCGTGCTCGGCGAGGCGCCCTCGAGGCTGCCGTCCACCCGCCCGGCCACCCGGACGTGCGGCCCGGCGACCTCGTCGAAGAACGCCTGGTGGCGGGTGACCCCGGCGACGATCAGCGGACGGTCGTCCCGGGCGAGGACGCGGTCGAGCGCGGCGGCGACGTCGCGCATCGCCCGCCGCTGCGGTTCGTCGCCCGAGCCGGCGGCGCGGCGCGACCGGTGGCCGGACGCGACCTCGTCGAGCGGCTCGGGCTCGACCGGGAACCCGCCCGCGGCGCGCTCGGTCAGCTCGTCGCCGCGGCCGTCCCAGAGCCGGGTGCGCTGGTCGGACAGCGTGAGCAGCCAGTAGCGCGGCGTCCGGGTGAAGGCGGCGACGAGGTCGCGGGTGGCGAAGCCGCCGTCCACGATCACCCGTTCGTCGACCGGCTGGTCGATCGCGAACGCGTGGTGCTCGCCGTCCGGCGCGGCGAACAGGACGAGGCCGTCCGCGGCGTGCCGCAGGTCGACGCCGTCCGCCGCGCGTTCCAGGCCGCGCACGACGTGGTCGGCGGCGTCGGCCGGGACGCGGTCGTCGGCGTACAGCCGCCGCCGCGCCTCGGCCAGCAGGTTCCGCAGCCGGATCGGGTCCTGCCGGTTGCCCGGGGCGGCCCGGTGGGTCGGCATCAGCACCGACACCGCCGGGTAGGCGCGGGGCTTGCGCAGCTCGGCGAGAGTGACAGCGTCCATGATCCCCCGATCATCAGGTCATCGCACTGGATGACTCTTTTGTAACGATTCGGGGGTAAATCAGGCGTAAGGGGCGGTTGAGTTTCGTGCAGCGCGTCGAACGTCACACCCCCGCCGGGTCAGCCCGGCGAGATGAAACCCGTCTCGTAGGCGAAGATGACCGCCTGCGTGCGGTCGCGGGCCTGCAGCTTCGCGAGGACGTTGCCGACGTGCGTCTTCACCGTCTGCGGGCTCACGTACAGCTCCGCCGCGATCTCGGCGTTCGACCGTCCCTTGGCCATCAGCCGCAGCACGTCCGACTCCCGCTCGGTGAGCCGGACGTGCCAGCGCGCGCCGCCCGGCCCGCCGCCGCGGGACGCGCCGTGCTCGGCGGCCAGCGCGCGGATCGCGGCGGGGAACAGCAGGGTGTCGCCGTGCACCACCATCCGGATCGCCTGCAGGATCTCCTCCGGGCGCGTCCGCTTGAGCAGGAACCCGTGGGCGCCCGCCTTGAGCGCGTCGTAGACGTACTCGTCGTTCTCGAACGTGGTCACGACGATGATCCGCGGCGGCTCGGGCATCGTCGACAGCAGATGCCGGGTCGCCTGGATGCCGTCGAGCTCCGGCATCCGCACGTCCATCAGGACGACGTCGGGCCGCAGCCGGGACACCGCGCCCGGCACCTCGGACCCGTCGGACGCCTCCCCGACCACGGCCAGGTCCTCCTCGGCGTCGATGATGGCGGCGAGCCCGGCCCGGATCAGCCGCTCGTCGTCGACCAGCAGCACCTTGATCGTCATGACCCGGACCTTAGCGGCAGCGACACCCGGAAGCACCAGCGTTCGCCGTCCGGTCCGGCGCTCATCTCGCCGCGCAGCACGGTGACGCGCTCGCGGACGCCGCCGAGGCCGCGCCCGCCGCCGTGGTCGGCGCCGGCGCCGCGCGCCGCGCCGAGCGGGTTGCTCATCTCCATCTCCAGCCGGTCCCCGGCGACGCCCAGCCGCAGCCGCACCGGCACCTTCCCCGCGTGCCGCAGCGCGTTCGTCAGCCCCTCCTGGACGATCCGGTACGCCTCCCGCGACACGGCGGCGGGCACCGCCTCGACCTCGGGGCCGATCCGGGCGTCTAGCGTCACACCGGCGATCCGCGTCTGCTCCAGCAGCCGCCCGAGGTCCTTCAGCGTCGCCTGGGGCGCCGGACGGGACGGGTCCTCGCGCAGCAGCCCGAGGACGTGGTCGAGGTCCTCCAGGGCGGCCCTGGCGGACTCCTCGATCGCCGACAGGGCCTCCCGCGCGAACCCGGGGTCGCTGTCCAGCACGCGTCCCGCGGCGCCCGCCTGGAGCGTCACCACGCTGAGCGCGTGCCCGACCGAGTCGTGCAGCTCCCGCGCCAGCCGGTTCCGCTCGGCGAGCTTGACCGCCCGGGCCTCCACCGCGGCGAGCCGCTCGGCGGCGGACGGGCCGAGGAACACCGGCGCGAACCGCGACAGCAGCGCGCCCGCCGCGACGATCAGCGCCAGCAGCGCGACCAGCGACCCGAGCCCGATCAGCGGGCCCGGCCACTGCGGCCAGTCGCCGCGCCACCCCCAGGCGTCGATGAACTGCTCGTCCCACCGCACGACGGGGGCGAGGAGGGCGACGAACGCGAACGGGGGCACGGCCAGGCTCAGCCCGCTGATCACCACGCCGACCGCCAGGTGCAGCGAGAACCACGCCGCCGTCCGGCCGCGGCTCTCCCACGAGCGCGCCGGGCCGGGTTCGAGATCCTTCGCCGGTCCCTCGAGCAGCTCCCGGGCGAGGGACGTCTCCAGCATCCGCACCGTCGGGACGAGCCCGGTGACGAGCGTCGCGGCCGTCGGCAGCACGACGAGGGACAGGACGAGGACGACGTACGGGTTCCCGATCGGGATCAGCGGGGTGAGCGAGACCGACAGGAACCAGTACGGCATCAGCAGCGCGCCGCCCACCACGAGGTGGGACCAGCGCCGCCACGTGGTCCGCCGAACCAGCGGACGCAGCACACCGATCACACGTCGATCCTGGCAGAACGCGGTGCGCCGCTCCTCCCCCGCGCGGGGGACCCGGCGCCGGACCCGGCCGGGGCGGGCCGCCGGAGCGGGTCAGGCGTCGCCGCCGCGCTCCCCCGCGAGCCGGTCGCGTTCGGCGAGCTTGGCGAGGCGCGCGTTGTAGGCGGCCAGCTCGTCGTCCTCCGCGGGGGCCCCGGCCGCGGCCCCCGCCTTGGCGGCGCGGTCGGCCTTGCGGTCCTCCCGGCGGGCCTGCCGCTGGTCGTCGGAGTACCACTGGATCGCCAGGACGATCAGGACGATGAACGTCGGGATCTCGCCGAACGCCCACGCGATCGCCCCGCCGGTGTGCTGGTCCTGCAGCAGGGTCGTCCCCCACGGCGGGTCCACCGCGTTGTACCAGCCCTCGGCGATCGGGCGGCTCAGGTTCATCAGCGCGATCCCGAAGAACGCGTGGAACGGCATCGTGACGAACAGGAGCAGCAGGCGCCCCGGGTAGGGCAGCCGCTTGGGCGCCGGGTCGACGCCGAGCAGCACCCAGAAGAACAGGAACCCGGCCAAGAGGAAGTGGACGGTCATCGCGATGTGACCGAGGTGGTTCTGCATCAGCGACTGGAACAGCGGCGTGAAGTACAGCGCGAACGTGCTCGCGACGAAGATGATCGTCGCCGTCGCCGGGTGCGCGATGAACGCGGAGTACCGGCTGTGCAGCGCCGCGGTCAGCCACTCGCGCGGGCCCCGGTCGCCGCGGATCCGCGCGGGCTTCAGCGCGCGCAGCGCCAGCGTGATCGGCGCGCCCACGACCAGGAAGATCGGCGTCAGCATGTTCAGCGTCATGTGCTGCGCCATGTGCACGCTGAACAGGATCGACGCGTACCGGGCGACGCCCGTCTGGGTGGCGAGCACGATCGTGAGCACCCCGACCAGCCAGAAGGCCGTCCGCCACATCGGCCAAGAGTCGCCGCGCCGCCGCAGCCGCACCACGCCCGCGAGGTACACGCCGGCGAGCACCAGGGCCAGAGCGGCGAAGAACAGGTCGAACCACCACAGCGTCGCCAGCCGTCCCGCGGTGATCGGCGGCGGCATCTCGTAGCCGAGCAGTGTCCGGACGGCGCTCTCGGTGCCGGTCGGCGCGGGCGGCGCGGTGCTCGCCAGCGCGACGGCGAGGCCCATCGTGCCCGACATCACCGCGACCTCGACGCCCGCGAGCCGGGCGAACGCCCGGTTCCGCACGCCGCGCGGCCTGCGTTCGTCCAGCGCGGGCAGCGTCCGCTCCCGGTGCCACCAGCCGAACCAGCCCAGCGCCCCGAACGCGACGATCTTGGCGAGGGCGAGCCGGCCGTAGTTCGTCGTCACCAGCTCGGCGGGGTCGGGCATCCGCGCGACGACGTTCAGCATCCCGCTCGCGCCGACGACGATGTAGCACCACAGCGCCATCCGGCTGAACCGCCCGGCCATGACCGGCAGCCGGCCCCGGCGCAGCAGGGCGTGCGCGGTGACGACGGCGAGGCCGCCGACCCACGGCGCGACCGCCGCGACGTGCAGCGCGACGCCCGTCACCGCGATCGCGTGGTTGGCGGAGGACGCCGAGTGCCCGGTGAGCGGCGCGGGCAGCAGCGCGACACCGGCCATGGCGAGCAGCCCGATCGCGGCGGCCGGCGTGGTCGTGGTGCGCGCGAGCAGCGCGACGACGACCGCCAGCAGCACCACGATCATCAGCGCGGTGCCCTGCTCCAGCGACCCGACGTAGCTGCTCAGCTCGCTGCCGGTGAGCACCTGCCCGACCGGTTGCCCCAGCACGTCCGAGACGGTGAACACCAGCGTGGCGGCCGCGCCGGCGGCCCACCCGGCGGCGAGCCACGACGCGGCCCGCAGGTAGCCGACGGCGTCCCGCGACAGCGTCCCCGTGCCCGCCGCCGCACCGCCCCGCCGGGTCTCCAGCGGCAGCAGGACGGACGCCGCCAGCAGCGTCCCGATCGTCAGCGCGGACGCCAGGTCCATGACGGTGCGGGAGATCGGCAGCCCCCACCGGGTGAGCGTCCCGGCGGTCGCGATGCCGGGGATGATCTGCTCGGCGACGGCGCCGCCCGCGACCAGCGCGACGGCGAGGACGCCCATGCCCGCGGCGAGCGCGATCGCCGCGGCCCGCACCAGCGCGGGCACGCCGCCGCGCGCGTCCCGCGCGTCCGGCCCGCCGCTCATCGCGGCCCGCCCTTGCCGTGCTCGCGGGTGTGCCTGCGGGTCGCCCGGGACACGATGGCGAGGCCGATGCCGACGCCGATCAGGACGCCGACGCCGATGATGATCCACGCGACGACGCCCGATCCGGAGCCGTCCGCCGCGCCGCCCGCCGGCCGCGTGCCCGCCAGGGCGGGACCGGTGGTGAGGACGCCGAGGGCTGCGGCGAGGGCCGTGACCAGGCCGATCCGCGCCGCGGCCGTTCGGCGGCGGGGGGCGCGGGGGTTGCGGAGCTTCATGGGGTGCCGGGATCTCCAGGAGAGCGACGGGGCTCCGTCTACCCTACTTAGAGTCCGCCGTGACCCCTACTCACCCCGCACGGCCGCCTCCGGAGCGCTCGGTCGCGGGGTCGGGCGGCGGCCGCGCAGGTGTTCAACGCGATCGGGGCTACACCCCCGCGCAGGTCAGGGCGCGGCGGTACGCGGCCATCCGGGCCTCGTCGGCGGGGCCGGTCTCGGCGAGCACCTCGGCGAGGTCGAACCACGCCTGGGCGGCCTCCCGGGACGCCTCCATCTGCTCCAGGCAGGTGGCGGCGCGGGTGAGCGCCTCGGTCGCGCGCTCGCGCCGGCCCAGCTTCAGGCACGCCTCGCCGAGGACGGTCAGCGCCCCGGCGGCCGCGCGGCGCGGGGCGTCCCCCAGCAGGTCCAGGGCCTCCTCGGCGAGCCGCACCGCCTCCCCCGGACGGCCGAGGACGGTCTCGGCGCGGGCGAGCTCGGTCAGGCACCAGGCGACGTCGATCTCCCCGGCGGCGCCGACGCCGCCGTCGCCGCGGACGCGCGCCAGCAGGTCGCGGGCGCGGGCCGCCTGCTCCGGGCGGGCGCGCAGCAGCAGGCCCGCGTAGCCGACCCGGATCCGGTCGAGGTCGCGGGGGTCCTCGCCGTCGCCGGCCAGCATCAGCGCCCGCTCCGCGAGCTCGACGCCCTCCTCGTAGGCGCCGCGGATCTCGGCGACGTAGGCGGCCTCGCCGTAGGCGAGCATCCGGGCGCGCGGGCTGCCGATCCGCTCGGCGCGCTCGACGAGCTGCCCGGCGAGCTGCCGGGCCCGGACGAGGTCGCCGCGTTCGACGAACGCGGCGAGCAGCGCGGCGCCGAGGTGCACGGCCGCGTCGGTGGCGTCGGCGCCGGTCGCGATGAGGTGCCGCAGCGCCCCCTCCGCGGCCTGGACGCCCGCGCCGGCGTCGCCGCGCTCGCGCAGGCAGCGGCTCAGCGCGACGTGCACGCGGGCCCAGTGGTCGAGGTCGTCCTCGGCGGAGACCTCCTCGGCGAGCGCGACGAGCCCGGCGATCGCGTCCTCCAGCTCGCCCGCCGCCTCCAGCGCGAGCGCGTGGCCCCAGCGGGCCTGGTGCAGCATGTCCGGCAGCGCGATGGCGTCGGCGCTGGCCAGCACCTCGGCGTACCGGGCGCGGGCCTCCTCGGCGGCGCCGTTGCGCAGCGCGATCTCGGCGTAGTCGAGGGTGACGCGCAGCTCGTCCACGACGTCCTCGCTGACCCCGCTGACCAGGTACGTCGCCGAGCAGTTCAGCTTCGCGGCGAGCAGCTCGACCACGCTCGGCGCGGGCACCCGCTTGTCGCTCTCGATCAGCGAGATGTAGCTGTCGGACAGTTCGGGGAAGGCGAGCTGCGCCTGGCTGACGCCCTGCCTGATCCGCAGGGCGCGGATGCGCTGCCCGAGTGTCTCGCGATCCATCGTGTGACCACCGCCTACCGGGTTCTCGCCGGCTGCGTCGCGCGCAGGGCGAGGAAGAAGTCGACTCGATCTTCCAGTGTGCCGAGATCCCGGCCGGTCAGGTCCTCGATTCGCCGGATTCGGTACCGAAGCGTGTTCACATGGACGTGCAACCGGTTCGCCGTCCGGCTCCAGGAGCCCGAGCAGGCGAGGAAGACCTCGAGGGTGCGCAGCAGTTCGGCGCCCCGGGCGCTGTCGTACTCCTCGAGGGGGCCGAGCAGCCGGTCGCGGAAGGACCAGCGCGTCCGCTCCGAGACCTCCGCCAGCAGCAGCGCGTAGGTGTCGGGGTTCCCCGCGCCCATCGACTCTGGCATTCGCACCAGGGCAGGCTATAGCGCAGCAAAGCCGTCACGCAGCGCAGTCCCGCTCCGCGCGGCCGGAACTTCACGGCAAAACCGCCTTCGCATCGGTGGTGCCACCGCCCGGGCCGCGGGCGGCGGCGGCTAGCCTGTGCTCGCACTTTTCCGAGATGACGCTGCTGGAGGCTGAGCCCGCGCCATGTCCGATTCCCCTGCCGCAAAGGCCGACGATTCACCGCCCACGGGCGGGCGCGGGCCGCTCGATCGGTTCTTCGACCTCACCGGGCGCGGGACGAGCGTCCCGCGCGAGCTGCGCGGCGGCGTCACCACGTTCTTCGCGATGGCGTACATCATCCTGCTGAACCCGATCATTCTCGGCGGGGCGAAGGACGTCAACGACGCGACGCTGTCGATCCCGCAGCTCACCACGATGACCGCGCTGTCGGCGGCGATCGCGACCGTGCTGATGGGCCTGGTGGGCAACGCGCCGCTCGCGCTGGCCGCCGGCCTCGGCATCAACGCGGTCGTGGCGTTCCAGGCCGCGCCGGTGATGACCTGGGAGCAGGCGATGGGCCTGGTGGTCATCGAGGGCGTGATCATCGTGATCCTGGCGCTCACCGGGATCCGCCAGCGGATCATGAACGCGATCCCGCTGGCGCTCAAGCACGCCATCGCGGTCGGCATCGGCGCGTTCATCGCGCTGGTCGGCCTGTACGACGCGCACTTCATCAGCTCCAGCGACACGAGCCCGCCGCTGGCCCTCGGCGTGGGCGGCCGGCTGGACTCGTGGCCGACGCTGGTGTTCGGCCTGACGCTGCTGCTGATGATCGTCCTGTACGTCCGGCGGGTGCCCGGCGGCATCCTGATCAGCATCGTCGTCGGGACGGTCGTCGCGGTGATCATCCAGGCGAACACGACGATCGCCGAGGGCGGCTGGGGCGTCGTCACCCCGGACATGCCGGACGAGCTGTTCGCCATGCCCGACTTCTCGCTGTTCGGCCAGGTCGACGTGTTCGGCGGGTTCGCCGAGGCCGGGGTGATCACCGCGCTGGTCGTGCTGTTCACGCTGGTGCTGTCGGGGTTCTTCGACGCGATGGGGACGATCCTCGGCGTCAGCGACGAGGCCGGCCTGGTGTCGGAGCGCGGCGACGTCCCGCGACTCGGCCGCATCCTGTCGATGGACGGCGTGTCCGCCGCGTTCGGCGGCATCACCAGCTCGTCGGCCAACACGGTGTTCGTGGAGTCGGCCGCGGGCGTCGGCGAGGGCGCCCGGACGGGCCTGGCCAACATGGCGACCGGCGCGCTGTTCGCCGTCACCCTGTTCCTGACCCCGCTCGCCGCGGTGGTGCCCGCGCAGGCCGCGGCGCCCGCGCTGGTGGTCGTCGGCTCGCTGATGATGATGCAGGTCGCCAAGATCGACTGGGACGACCTCGAACTGGTGATCCCGGCGTTCCTCACGATCGTGCTGATGCCGTTCACGTTCTCGATCACCATCGGGATCGGCGGCGGCATGGTCGCCTACGCGGTCATCAAGATCGCCAAGGGCAAGGCGCGCGAGGTGTCGGTGTGGCTGTGGCCCGTGGTGGTGCTGTTCCTGCTGTTCTTCACGATCCACCCCATCGAGACCTGGCTTGGCGTCCGCTGACGCCGGAAGGCCGCACCTCTCTGCGCATTTGAAAGTCTCGCCGCGCGTTCCGGGTGTCAAATGATGCCGTCATCGCGTAAGCAGAAGGTGAGACCTTACCTCCCGGCGTGAAAGTGTGGCTGCCTGTGTCCGCGGACCCACCCTCCGAACCCTCCCCGCGCGGTCACGTCCTGCTGGCGCCCGACCGGTTCCGCGGCGCGCTCACGGCGGCGGAGGCGGCGCGGCACCTGGCCGCCGGGCTGCGCCGGGCGCGGCCGGACGTCCCGGTCGTGCAGCTGCCGGTGGCCGACGGCGGCGAGGGCACCGTCGACGCGGCCGTCGCGGCGGCCCGC
>NZ_JBHTJA010000081.1:0-31428 GCF_042675525.1 Actinomadura sediminis | reverse complement strand
AGCCGCCCGCCGCCGCGGCGGCGCTCGCCGCGCTCACGGCGTGCTCGGTGCAGAGCCGCCTCGGCGGGGCGTGCCCGTGCCCGTAGCCGGCCACCATCCCGGCAACGACGAACAGGGCCACGAGCAGGCCCGCGAGCCCGCTCCGCCCGTTCGCCCGCATGGGGGCCGTCCTCGTCTCGGTCACTTTCCCGCTTTCTCCTCCGGGGCGTATCAACGCGCCCGCCCGGCCCGCGGTTCCCGCGGTCGCGGGCGGATCGGCGCGTCCCCCGGGGGAGATAATGTCGGAGCGTGACCAGCAGGGCGGAATCGGGCCAAGCGGAAAGCCTGTTCGACGATCCGACGACCACGGGCGGTGCCCGCGACGACACGGCGGGCGACGCGCGCGGCGTGCCCGCCGCGTCCGCCGCGCCGGGCGCGTCCGGGTCCTCCGGGGGGACGGACAGGCAGCCGCTCGCCGTGCGTATGCGGCCGCGCGGCCTCGACGAGGTCGTCGGGCAGGCGCACCTGCTCGGCCCCGGCACCCCGATCCGGCAGCTCGTCGACCGGGACGCCCCGATGTCGCTCGTCCTGTGGGGCCCGCCCGGCACCGGCAAGACCACGCTCGCCACGGTCGTCAGCCACGTCACCTCCCGCCGCTTCGTGGAGGTGTCCGCCGTCAGCGACGGAGTCAAGCGGGTGCGCGCCGAGATCGACCTCGCGCGCCGCGAGCTGGGCATGACCGGACGGCAGACCGTCCTGTTCGTCGACGAGGTGCACCGCTTCAACAAGGCCCAGCAGGACGCGCTGCTCCCGGCCGTGGAGAACCGGTGGGTGTCGTTCATCGGCGCGACCACCGAGAACCCCTTCTTCTCTGTGATCAGTCCGCTGCTGTCGCGGTCGCTGCTGCTCACGCTGGAGCCGCTCGGCGACGACGCGCTGCGCGAGGTGGTCGGCCGCGCGATCGCCGAGGAGCGCGGACTCGGCGGCTCCGTCCGCCTCGACCCCGCCGCCGAGGACCATCTCGTCCGCCTCGCGGGCGGCGACGCGCGCCGGGCCCTCACCTACCTGGAGGCCGCCGCCCTCGTCGCCGGCGCCGGCGACGGGACGGACGGCGGGACGGGCGACGGGACAGGCGACGGGACGGACGGCGACGCGGACGTCCCGCTGATCGACCCCGAGGTGCTCGAGCGGGCGGTCGACCGCGCGGCCGTCCGCTACGACCGCGAGGGCGACCAGCACTACGACGTCATCAGCGCGTTCATCAAGAGCATCCGCGGCAGCGACGTGGACGCCGCGCTGCACTACCTCGCCCGGATGATCGAGGCCGGGGAGGACCCCCGGTTCATCGCCCGGCGGCTGATCGTGCACGCCAGCGAGGACGTCGGGATGGCCGACCCGACCGCCCTGCAGACGGCGGTGGCGGCGGCGCAGGCCGTCGAGTTCGTCGGGCTGCCCGAAGCGCGCATCAACCTCGCGCAGGCGGTGATCCATCTCTCCCTGGCGCCCAAGTCCAACGCGGTGATCACGGCGGTGGACGGGGCGCTCGGCGACGTCCGCAAGGGCCTCGCGGGTCCCGTCCCGGCGCATCTGCGGGAGGCCCACTACAAGGGCGCCGCCAAGCTCGGGCACGGGAAGGGCTACAAGTACGCGCACGACCACCCGGGCGGCGTCGTCCGCCAGCAGTACGCGCCCGACGCGGTGCACGGCCGGGAGTACTATCGCCCGACCCGGCACGGGGCCGAGTCCCGCTTCACCGAGATCCTCGCGCGGATCCGCTCGGTGCTGCGGGGGAGCGGCGAACGAGCCTGAGAAGGTCGCGCGCAGCGGTGCGCCCGGCAACCGGCGCCCGATCCCGATAATCTTGGGTGCGACGCCCCGGGTGCGGGGTCCGCGCCGCGGGGGGCCGGACCGGACGGCCCGGTAGGGTCGGTCGGCATGCCGGCCGGCGCGGGCCGGCCGCAAGCCCGGCCCCGGGCCGAACACACAGCGAACGGAAAGCCCTGATGCTCACTGGTGGACAGGTTGCCGGCCTCATCGTGGCCGTGTTCTGGGCGGTGCTCGTCGCGTTCGTCGCGCTCACTCTGCTGAAGCTCGCCCGCCTGCTCGACGAGGCCGGCAAGGTCGTCCGCGACTTCGGCGAGCAGGCCGGTCCGCTGCTGGACGACATGGCGCGCACGGTCAAGCGGGCCGACGAGCAGCTCGGCCGCACCGACGTCATCACCAAGCAGGTCGCCGGCGTCACGCAGAACGTCTCGGCCGTCACCACCGTCATGTCCTCGGTGGTGGGCGGCCCGCTGGTGAAGGCCGCCGCGTTCTCCTACGGGGTCCGCAAGGCCATCGGCAACCGGGAGGGCGAGGGACGGCCCGCCGACTCGGGCAGGCCCCGGCTGGAGCCGGGCCGCGGGACGCGCAAGAGCGGAAGGGGACGCAGGTGAAAAGGCTGTTCTGGCTCTCGGTCGGCGCGGGCGCCGGCGTCTACGCCACGCACCGCGTCAAGCGCCGCGTCGAGCGGTTCGCGCGGTCGCTGACCCCGGAGAGCGTCGCGGCGCGCGCGGTGTCCTCCGGGCAGGGCGCGGGCGAGCGGCTGAAACTGTTCGCCGCGGACGTCCGCACCGAGATGCGGGCCCGCGAGGAGGAACTGCGCGAGGCCGTCCGCATGGACCAGGCTCCGCCCGAGCAGGACGACGCCCGGCCCCGCCGGGTGCTGCGCGGGCGATACACGATCATCGATGACGACAAGGATGGCCACTGATATGGAGTCGGCAGAGGTCGCACGCCGCTTCCTCAAGTTCTTCGAAGAGCGCGGGCACACGGTGGTGCCGTCGGCCAGCCTGATCGCGGAGGACCCCACGCTGCTGCTGGTCAACGCCGGCATGGTCCCGTTCAAGCCGTACTTCCTCGGCCAGCGGACGCCGCCCTCCCAGCGGATGACCAGCGCGCAGAAGTGCGTGCGGACCCCCGACATCGAAGAGGTCGGCAAGACCACCCGGCACGCCACGTTCTTCCAGATGCTGGGCAACTTCTCCATCGGGGACTACTTCAAGGAGCAGGCGATCCCGTTCGCCTGGGAGCTGCTGACGCGCTCCCGCGAGGACGGCGGGTTCGGATTCCCCGAAGAGAAGCTGTGGGTGACCGTCTTCGAGAACGACGACGAGGCCCGCGACATCTGGCACGACAAGGTCGGCGTCCCCCTCGACCGCATCCAGCGGCGCGGCATGGAGGACAACTTCTGGTCGATGGGCGTCCCCGGCCCCTGCGGCCCCTGCTCGGAGATCTACTACGACCGCGGGCCCGAGTACGGCCGCGACGGCGGGCCGGTCGCCGACGAGGACCGCTACCTCGAGGTGTGGAACCTCGTGTTCATGCAGTTCGAGCGGGGCCCGGGGGAGAGCAAGACCGACTTCCCGATCCTCGGCGACCTGCCCGCCAAGAACATCGACACCGGCATGGGCCTGGAGCGCATGGCGGCGATCCTGCAGGGCGTCGACAACATCTACGAGACCGACACCCTCTGGCGCGTCCTCGACCGCGCCGCCGGGCTCACCGGCACCCGCTACGGCCGCGACCACCGTGCGGACGTGTCGCTGCGCGTCATCGCCGACCACGTGCGCAGCGGCACGATGATGGTCGCCGACGGCATCCGCCCCGGCAACGAGGGCCGCGGCTACGTGCTGCGCCGCATCCTGCGCCGCTCCATCCGCAACCTGCGGCTGCTGGGCGGCGAGGACGCCGGGCTGATGCACGAGCTGACCGCCGTCGCGGTCGCCGCGATGGGCGAGCAGTACCCCGAGCTGGTCCGCACCGCCGCGAACATCCACGCGGTCATCGACGCCGAGGAGGACTCCTTCCTCCAGACGCTGCGCACCGGCACCGCGATCTTCGACACCGCGGTCGCCGAGACGAAGCGGTCCGGCGGCGCCGCGCTGGCCGGCGACCAGGCGTTCAAGCTGCACGACACCTACGGCTTCCCCATCGACCTCACCCTGGAGATGGCCGCCGAGCAGGGCCTGCGGGTCGACGAGGACGGCTTCCGGCGGCTCATGCAGGAGCAGCGGGACCGCGCCAAGAAGGACGCCCGCGACAAGAAGACCGGCAACCTCGACGTCTCCGTCCTGGACGCGCTGCTGACCGGCGCGGGCGGGCGGGTCGACTTCACCGGCTACACCGACGTCGTCGGCGAAGCCCGGCTCGTCGGCCTGCTGATCAACGGGGCCGGCGCGCAGGCCGCCGGGGAGGGCACCGAGGTCGAGGTCGTCCTCGACCGCACCCCGTTCTACGCCGAGGGCGGCGGCCAGCTCGCCGACCACGGCGTGATCCGGCTCGGCAACGGCGCCGTCATCGAGATCACCGACGTGCAGGCGCCGCTGCCGGGGCTGATCGTGCACCGCGGCCGCGTCCGCAGCGGCGAGGCGCAGGCCGGCGACTCCGCGTTCGCCGAGATCGACGTCGAACGGCGGCGCGCGATCTCCCGCTCGCACAGCGCGACGCACATGGTCCACGCCGGCTTCCGCCGGGCGCTCGGCGAGTCCGCCGCGCAGGCCGGGTCGGAGAACTCGCCCGGCCGGTTCCGGTTCGACTTCACCGCGACCGGCGCCGTCCCGGAGAGCGTGCTGCGCGACGTCGAGGACGAGGTCAACGAGGTCCTGGTCGGCGACCACGACGTCCGCGCCTTCCACACCTCGATCGACGAGGCCCGCGCCATGGGCGCCCTCGCCCTGTTCGGCGAGAAGTACGGCGACGAGGTCCGCGTCGTCGAGATCGGCGACTACTCCCGCGAGCTGTGCGGCGGCACCCACGTCGCCCGCTCCGGTCAGCTCGGTCTGGTCAAGGTGCTCGGCGAGTCGTCCATCGGCGCCGGCGTCCGCCGCGTCGAGGCCCTCGTCGGCATCGACGCCTTCCGCTTCCTCGCCCGCGAGAACGTCCTCGTCGCGCAGCTCGCCGAGCAGCTCAAGACGCGCAAGGAGGAACTGCCCGAGCGCGTCTCCGGCATCGTGACGCGGCTGCGGGACGCCGAGAGGGAACTCGAGCGGCTGCGCGCCGCCCAGGTGCTGCAGATCGCCGGGTCCCTCGCCGAGGGCGCCCGCGACCTCGGCGGCGTCGCGTTCGCCGCGCACCGCGCCCCGGACGGCACCGGCGCCGACGACCTGCGCAAGCTCGCCGTGGACGTGCGGGGCAGGCTCGCCGCCCGCCCCGCCGTGGTGATGATCGCGGGTGTCCCCAAGGACCGTCCCGTCGTGGTCGTCGCCGTCACCGAGGGCGCCCGCGAGCGCGGCCTGAAGGCCGGCGCGCTCGTCGGCCTCGCCGCCAAGACGCTCGGCGGCGGCGGTGGCGGCAAGGACGACCTCGCCCAGGGGGGCGGCGCCGACGCGTCCGCCGTGGACGCCGCGATGGGCGCGGTCGAGCGAGCCGTAGGGGCCGCGTGATCCCCGCAGCCGGGGGTAAGGGGCTACCGGGGGACCCGGATCGAGGGATTCGGAGCCGGACGGGAGCCGCGCGGTGAGGCCGGGGGTGCGCCTCGCCGTCGACGTCGGCAGCGTCCGCGTGGGCGTGGCGCGCTGCGATCCCCGCGGCGTTCTCGCCTCCCCGCTGGAGACCGTCAGGAGCGGGAAGGGGGACGTCGACCGGCTCGTGGAGCTCACCGCCGAGCACGAGGCGATCGAGGTCGTCGTCGGGCTGCCCACCACGCTGTCGGGCCGGGAGGGCCCGGCGGCGGAGGCGGCGCGCGCCTTCGCGCGCCGCCTGGCGGGACGGCTGCCCGAGGGCGCGGTGCGGCTGTACGACGAACGCCTCACAACCGTGACGGCGGAGAGCGGCCTGCGCGCGGGGGGCGTGCGCGGGCAGGCCCGCCGCAAGGTCGTCGACCAGGCGGCGGCGGCCGTGCTGCTCCAGGCGGCACTTGACGCGGAACGGTTGACTGGGCGTCCCCCAGGCGAGATCGTCCGGGGAAGCTCATGAACGATTTGGACATTTTCTCAGAACAGCAGGGCGGCCGGCAGGGCCGCCCCGCAGGGCGCCGGGACCAGCGGCGCCTGGGCAAGCGCCAGAAGCGCCGCCGGAACGGCCGCGCGGCGGTGTTCTTCGCGTTGGCGTTCCTCGTGGCGGTCTTCGGCACCGCCGGCGTGCTCGGGGTCGCCATGCTCGACAACCGGCTCAATCCGCCGGACTACGACGGTGCCGGCACCGGCAGTGTCACGGTCCAGGTCACCGAGGGCGCCAGCGGCACGGCGATCGCGGCGGCCCTGGAGGACCACGGCGTCGTCAAGAGCGCCCGCGCGTTCCTGAAGGTGTGGAACGCCGAGACGCGCTCGTCCAGCATCCAGCCGGGCTTCTACCAGATGCGCCAGAAGATGTCCTCGAAGGCCGCCATGGCGCTGCTGCTCGATCCGAAGTCCCGCGCGGGCAACCAGATCACCGTCCCCGAGGGACGGCGCGCCTACGAGACGTACGAGCTGCTCGCGAAGAAGACGGGCATCCCCATCGAGGAGTTCGAGAAGGCCGCGAAGAACACCGAGGCGCTCGGGCTGCCCGAGTACGCCGGCGGCAAGGTCGAGGGCTACCTCTTCCCCGGCCGCTACAACCTCGACCCGAACGGCTCGGCGGAGGACATCCTCAAGCAGATGGTGGCGCGGTTCGTCCAGTACGCGGAGTCCACGGGCCTGGAGCGCAAGGCCGAGGAGGCGGACCTGGACCCGGCGAAGGTCGTCACGCTGGCCAGCCTGGTGCAGGCCGAGGGCGGCAAGCCGTCCGACCTGCCCAAGATCTCCCGGGTCATCTACAACCGGATCAAGATCGGGATGAAGCTGCAGTTCGACACGACCCTGCTGTACGCGCTCAAGGAACGGCGGCTGGCGGTGAGCGTGGCGGACACGAAGCTCGATCACCCCTACAACACCTACAGGCACGAGGGACTGACGCCGGGGCCGATCTCCAACCCCGGCGAGGCGGCGATCGAGGCGGCGCTGAACCCCGAAGAGGGGGAATGGCTCTACTTCGTCGCCACCGACCCCACCAACAAGGTCACCAAGTTCGCCGAGACCTACGAGGAACACGCGAAGAACGAGCGGGAGTTCGAGGAGTGGCAGCGCCGGAACCCCGGCAACTGACCTGACACCGGCAGAGCACAGGGCCGCCCGGCGGGACCGCCGGGCGGCCCGGTCTTCCTGGAGGAGGAAACGTGAGCGACACCGGCCGCACCGGCCGCCGCGCGGCCGTGCTCGGGTCGCCGATCGCGCACTCGCTGTCCCCGGTGCTGCACCGGGCGGCGTACGCGGCGATGGGACTGGACGGCGCGTGGACGTACGAGGCCGTCGAGTGCGGCGAGCCGGAGCTGGCCGGCTTCCTCGGCGGGCTCGGGCCCGAATGGGCCGGGCTGTCGCTGACCATGCCGCTCAAGCGCGTCGCGCTCGACCTCGCCGACTCGGTGTCGGACCTGGCGGCCGGGGTCGGCGGCGCGAACACGCTCGTCCTGCGGGACGGGCGGCGCCACGCCGACAACACCGACGTGCACGGCATCGTCGCCGCGCTCACCGAGGCGGGCGTCGCGGCGCCCGGGGCGGCGCCCGCGTCCGCCCTCGTGCTGGGCGGCGGCGCGACCGCCGCGTCCGCGCTCGCGGCGCTCGCCCGGCTCGGCACCGCCGAGGCCGTCCTGGCCGTCCGCACGCCCGGGCGCGCCGCAGGGACGGCCGCGGTGGGGGAGCGGTTCGGGCTCGCCGTCGAGGTCGTCACGCTCGACCGCGTCGGGGACCACCTCCCGGCGGAGCTGGTGGTGTCGACGCTGCCCGGCCGCGCCGCCGACGCGTTCGCCGCCCCCGTCGCCGCGTCCGGGGCGGCGCTGTTCGACGTCGTCTACGCGCCGTGGCCGACCGTCCTCGCGGCGGCCGTCGAACGGGCGGGCGGGACGGTCGTCGGCGGCTTCCCGATGCTGCTGCACCAGGCCGTCCGGCAGGTGGCGCTGATGACCGGCCGTGACGACGTCCCGGTGGAGGCGATGCGCGCCGCCGGGGAGGCCGAACTGGCCCGCCGCGGCTGACCGGACCCGCCCGCGGGGGCGGAACGCCCCCGCCGGCCGGGAATTCCGGGGGGTTCCCGGCGGTTGACCACAGTGATGCCGGTGACCGGCGTACCTCACTCGACGCCCGGCTCGTCCCGTCGCTCAGCCGTCGGCGCGGCGTGCGCGGCGGACGGATTTCCGGTCGGGCTCACGGACGCCTCCGACGGTGGTAGTCTTGGAGGCCGACCGGCCCAGTGCGCGCGATCTCTCGAGATCGTACGTGCCGGGCGCTCAAGCGGAGGCCACCTCCCACCTGACCGGCCGAAAGGGCCGGTGGGTAACGGTCCGGCGGACGGGCGCGAAGCGTCCGCTTCGCCGTCGTCCCCGGGCGGCAGTCCGTCCCGGGGAGACCGAAGGTGGCCCCGTATGCGAGTCGTGCGGGGCTTTTCTTGTGGGAAGCCTCAGGGTACGACCGGTCCCAGAACTTGAGAACGGCCCCAAGGAGGTCCCATCAGCGCCGAACCGCGTATCAACGACCGCATTCGCGTGCCCGAGGTCCGGCTCGTCGGCCCGAACGGCGAACAGGTGGGCATCGTGCCCATCGCCAAGGCCCTTGAACTCGCGCGTGAGTCGGACCTCGACCTCGTCGAGGTGGCGCCCACCGCGCGTCCGCCCGTCGCGAAGCTCATGGACTACGGCAAGTTCAAGTACGAGTCCGCGATGAAGGCCCGTGAGGCGCGGAAGAACCAGGCGCACACGGTCATCAAGGAGATCAAGCTCCGCCCGAAGATCGACCCGCACGACTACGAGACCAAGAAGGGTCACGTGGTGCGGTTCCTGAAGGCCGGGGACAAGGTCAAGGTCACGATCATGTTCCGTGGCCGTGAGCAGTCCCGTCCGGAGCTGGGGCGCCGGCTCCTGCAGCGGCTGGCCGACGACGTCGAGGAGCTCGGCTTCGTCGAGTCGCGGCCCAAGCAGGACGGCCGGAATATGATCATGGTGATCGGTCCGCACAAGAAGAAGACCGCGCGCGGGCACGAGGAGTCCGGCACCGCTTGAACGGCGACCGGGCGCCACGCCTGAACGCGGCGCGTTCGGCCCGGCTCCGGCCGGGCCGCCGCCGGGGAGTCCGGGGCGTCTCCCCGAGAAGAACCGGCGAGGGCCTGCCCGACGGCGGGCCCGAACCGTGGCCTCGTGTTCGCGCGAGGCCGTCACGCACGTACATTGACGCCTGACCAGGCGCGTCACACGGGACACGGGCGCGAAAGCGGCCCGTACCGCCGTGCGGTGCGCCGATCAGGCACGCCTCCGTGCCGCCGCACGGAGGCCGGAACGAGGGAGACGACGGCGACCATGCCGAAGACGAAGACCCACAGCGGTGCCAAGAAGCGGTTCAAGCTGACCGGCTCCGGCAAGGTGATGCGCCGCCGCGCCAACAAGAACCACCTGCTCGAGCACAAGCCGTCCAAGCGGACCCGCCGCCTCGACGGCCCGGCCGTGGTGGCCGACGCCGACGCCAAGAACATCAAGAAGCTGCTGCGCAAGTAGCACTCGACCGGCACCATCAGCGACCGGCCGGGTCCAGACGGGCCCCGGCCCCCACGAAGGAGTTCAGCACGTGGCACGCGTGAAGCGGGCGGTCAACGCCGCCAAGAAGCGTCGGGTCGTCCTTGAGCGGTCGAGCGGCTACCGCGGCCAGCGGTCGCGCCTGTACCGCAAGGCCAAGGAGCAGCAGCTCCACTCGATGACCTACGCCTTCCGGGACCGCAAGGACCGCAAGGGCCAGTTCCGCCGGCTGTGGATCCAGCGCATCAACGCCGCCGCCCGCGCCAACGGGATCACCTACAACCGGTTCATCCAGGGCCTGAAGGCGGCCGAGATCGAGGTCGACCGGCGCATGCTCGCCGAGCTGGCCGTCAACGACGCCGCGGCGTTCGCCGCGCTCGTCCAGGTGGCCAAGGACGCCCTCCCCGCCGAAGGGAAGGCCGCCTGAGCCGGCCCGCCGGCGACAAGGCGAACACAGCGATATGGCGGGCCGCGAGCTGACCTCCCTGCGATCACCACGGGTGAAGTCCGCTCGTCGGCTCGCCAAGCGCGCCTTCCGGCGCCGCGCGCGCCTGTTCCTCGCCGAGGGGCCGCAGGCGGTCCGGGAGGCGCTGGAGATCCCGGGCGGCCTCGCCGAGCTGTACACCACGGCCGAGGCCGAGACCCGGCACCACGAACTCGTCCTCGCCGCCGAACGCGCCGGAGTGCCGGTGCTGCGGGTGAGCGGCGAGGTCATGGCCGAGCTCGCCCAGACGGTCACCCCGCAGGGGCTGCTCGCCGTCTGCGAGTTCGTCGACGTCCCCCTCGCCCGCGCGCTGGAGACCGGCCCCCGGCTCGTCACCGTGCTCGCGCACGTCCGCGACCCGGGCAACGCCGGGACCGTCCTGCGCACCGCCGACGCGGCCGGATCGGACTCCGTCGTCTTCACCGACGCCTCCGTCGACCCCTACAACGGCAAGTGCGTGCGCGCCTCCGCGGGCAGCCTGTTCCACCTGCCGGTGGTCGTCGGGCCCCGCTTCGAGGACCTGATCGCCGAGTTCAGGAACGCCGGGCTCACGGTCCTGGCGGCGGACGGCGCCGGGGAGCGCACCCTCGACGCCGCGATCGACGACGGGGTGCTCGCCCGTCCCACCGCCTGGGTGTTCGGCAACGAGGCGTGGGGACTGCCGGACGAGATCCTGCACCACGTCGACGAGGTCGTGCGCGTCCCGATCTACGGCCGCGCCGAGAGCCTCAACCTGGCCACGGCCGCGGCCGTGTGCCTCTACGCGTCCGCTCGCGCGCAGCGCGGAGGCTGACCGGCGACTGCGTTCCGTGGCCGGATGGCCGCATGAGGTCGCCGAACCGGCGGCGGACCGCCGCTCCGCCTGGGACAATGGACGCTTCCGTGGACGCGTGGCGGGGGCCCGTCTCGTGCCGGGCCTCGTCCCTAAGGAGGACGGGAAGTCGGACCGGCGAGGGAGTACGAGCGTTCCACCGGATGCCTACTGTGTTGACCAGGGCGGCGACGATGCCGCGCGAACTGGGGGCGAACGTGATGACCAAGAACGCGGCCGGACGGGCGGGCAGGCCGGGGCCGGAGATCAGGTGCACCGGCACCGCCGTGCTCGTGCCGCCGCCGCGCGACGCGGACGGCGCGCCGGCGGTCCCCGGCCTGGAGATCGACGTCGCCCGGTCGCACGGCGACACCGCGGTCGTCGCGGTGGCGGGCGAGATCGACCTGCACACCGCGGACACGCTGCGCGCCCGCCTCGTCGCCCTGCACGCCGCGGGCTCGCGCCGCCTCGTCGTCGACTTCGCGGGCGTCGCGTTCTGCGACGCCACCGGCCTCGGCGCGCTCGTCGCGGCGCACAACGAGATCTCCGCCGACGGCGGCCGCATCGCCCTCGCCCGGGTGCGCCCCGCCCAGCGGCGTCTGCTCCGCATCACCGGCCTGCACCGGCTCTTCACCCTGCACAACGACCCGGACGAGGCGTTCGTCTGATCGCGGGCGGGCACGGGCCCGCCGGGGCGGCGGCGGCCTCCGGTACGGCCACAAAAGCCTTGCCTCACGGTGTTTCCCGGGTCCCCGGGGGTGCGGGACTGCCGATAGAGTCGTATCCGACAGGCCGCGTCCCCCTCGGTGTTCTGGAGGCCGCTTTGGGCGGAGAGGAACCCCCGCGCGTGGCCGCGCGCGTGCCCGCGCCCGGCCCCCGGCGGAATCCGGCCGACGACCTGCCCGACGGGCTGCTGGTCGCCGACCGCGATGCCCGGATCGTGACCTTCAACGCCGCCGCCGAGCGCATGACGGGGATCGCCGCCGCGGACGCGATCGGCCGCGACTTCCGCGACGTCCTGCCCCTGCACGACGCGGAGGGCCGCGACTGGTGGAAGTGCCTCGCGCCGTACGAGGGGCTGTCGACCCGCACCCGGCACCCCGAGCAGACCCTGTTCCGGCCCGGCGGCGCGGAGCTGCTGGTGACGGCCGCGTACCGGCGGGACGCCGAGGGGCGGGTGGAACGATTCACCGTGTGCCTGCGCGACGCCCGGCAGCGCGCCCGGCGCGAGCGCGACCGCGCCGACCTGGTGTCCACGGTCGCCCACGAACTGCGCTCTCCGCTGACCAGCGTCAAGGGGTTCACCGCGACGCTGCTGGCCAAGTGGCACCGGTTCAACGACGACCAGAAGCGCGTCATGCTGGAGACGGTCAACGCCGACGCCGACCGGGTGACGCGGCTCATCACCGAGCTGCTCGACGTGTCCCGCATCGAGGCGGGGCGCCTGGAGATGCGCCGCCAGGTCGTCGACCTCGCCGAGGAGGTCCGCAAGGTCATCGCCGGCCGGGTCGCGGCCGGGGAGCCCGCGGACCGGTTCCGGTTCGAGGTCCGCGGCGAGCTGCCGGAGATGTGGCTCGATCCCGACAAGGTCGACCAGATTCTCGGGAACCTGGTGGAAAACGCGGTGCGGCACGGCGCCGGAACCGTCACAATCGTGGTGGAGCCGGACGCGCACAAGGAGGGGGCCGCCGTGTCGGTGCGGGACGAGGGCGAGGGCATTCCGCCCGAGGCCGTCCAGCGCGTCTTCCGGCAGTTCTGGCGCGGTCCCGGCGGCAACCGCCGCGGCGGCACCGGCCTCGGGCTCTACATCGTGAAGGGCCTCGTCGAGGCGCACGGCGGAGTGATCACCGTGCGGCGCGCGCCCGGCGGCGGCGCCGAGTTCCGATTTACCATGCCCGCAGGGGCCCCCGACTACGCCGTCTGACGGCCGTCCGGAACCGTTCTGGAACCGGGCGCGCGCAGGCGCCCCGGGGCTCCGGCGGGCCGCGCGGCACGCGCACGCTGACCGGACATCCGCCGCCCGCGCACTAGACTGCGGGCGTCCCACGCCGACCGGAGTCGATCACACAGCCATGTCTGCACCCAATAAGTCCTATGACCCCGTCGAGGTGTCCGCGCTGAAGCCGGAGGAGGTGGAGCGGGCCCGCGACGCGGCCCTCGCCGCCATCGCCGCCGCCGCCGACCTCGACGACCTCAAGCAGGTCCGCCTGGCGCACGCCGGCGACCGCTCGCCGCTGGCCCTCGCCAACCGCGAGATCGGTGCGCTGCCTCCCGCGGCCCGCGCCGACGCCGGCAAGCGCATCGGCGCCGCCCGCGGCGCCGTCGGCCAGGCGATCAAGAAGCGCCAGGCCGAGCTCGAGGACGAACGCGACCAGCGCGTCCTGGTCGAGGAGACCGTCGACGTCTCCCTGCCCTGGGACCGTGCGCCGCGCGGCGCACGGCACCCGCTGACGACCATGCAGGAGCGGATGGCCGACGTCTTCGTCTCCATGGGCTTCGAGGTCGCCGAGGGGCCCGAGGTCGAGGCGGAGTGGTTCAACTTCGACGCCCTGAACTTCAAGCCCGACCATCCGGCCCGCACGATGCAGGACACCTTCTTCGTCGAGGCGGAGGAGACCGGGCTGGTGCTGCGCACGCACACCTCCCCGGTGCAGATCCGGTCGCTGCTGTCGCGGGACCTGCCGGTGTACGTGGTGGCGCCGGGCCGCACGTTCCGCACCGACGAGCTGGACGCCACGCACAGCCCCGTCTTCCACCAGCTCGAGGGCCTCGCCGTCGACGAGGGGCTGACGATGGCGGACCTGCGCGGCGGCATCGAGGCGTTCGTCGCCGGGATGTTCGGCGCGGGCCTGGCGACGCGGTTCCGGCCGTCCTACTTCCCGTTCACCGAGCCGTCCGCCGAGGTGGACATGCAGTGCTTCGTGTGCCGGGGCGCGTCCGCCGAGCCCGGCGGCGCGCCGTGCCGCACCTGCGGCTCGGAGGGCTGGATCGAGCTCGGCGGCTGCGGCATGGTCAACCCGCGGGTGCTGACGGCCTGCGGCGTCGACCCGGACCGCTACAGCGGCTGGGCGTTCGGGCTGGGCGTCGAGCGGACGCTGATGTTCCGGCACGGCGTGGAGGACATGTACGACATGGTGGAGGGCGACGTCCGGTTCACCCTCCCGTTCGGGATGGAGATCTGATGCGGGCCCCGCTTTCCTGGGTGCGCGAGCACGTCGCGCTGCCGGCGGACGTGACCGGCCGCGACCTGGCGGAGAAGCTGATCGCGGCGGGCCTGGAGGTCGAGACCGTCGAGCGGGCCGGCGCCGACATCACCGGCCCGCTGGTCGTCGGCGAGGTCCTGGCGATCGAGGAGCTGACCGGGTTCAAGAAGCCGATCCGGTACTGCCGGGTCGACGTCGGCGACGCCAACGGCACCGGTGAGCCGCAGAACATCGTGTGCGGCGCGACGAACTTCGCCGTCGGCGACCGCATCGTCGCGATCCTCCCCGGCGGCGTGCTGCCGGGCGGCTTCGAGATCGGCGCGCGCAAGACCTACGGCAAGATGTCCGAGGGCATGATCTGCTCGGTCGCCGAGCTCGGCATCGGCGACGACCAGGGCGGCATCCTGGTGCTGCCGGCGGACGCGCCGGTCGGCGCGGACGCGATCGAGCTGCTCGGGCTCCGCGACGACGTTCTCGACATCGCCGTCACGCCCGACCGCGGCTACGCGCTGTCGATCCGCGGCATCGCCCGCGAGGCCGCGACCGCCTACGGCCTCCCGTTCACCGACCCCGCGGACATCGAGCTCCCCGCGGCGTCCGGCGAGGCGTACCCGGCGAGCATCGCCGACCCGTCCGCCTGCGACCGGTTCGTCCTGCGCGAGGTCCGCGGCTTCGACCCGGACGCGCCGACGCCGATGTGGATGCGCGTCCGGCTGCACCGCGCCGGCATGCGCCCGGTGTCGCTGGCCGTCGACGTCACCAACTACGTGATGCTGGAGCTCGGGCAGCCGCTGCACGCCTTCGACCGGGCCAAGCTCACCGGCCCGATCGTGGTGCGGCGCGCGTCGTCCGGCGAGGTCCTGGAGACCCTCGACCATGTCAAGCGGACGCTCGGCCCCGAGGACGTCCTCATCACCGACGAGTCGGGCCCGATCTCGATGGCGGGCGCGATGGGCGGCCTGGCCACCGAGATCGACGACCGGTCGTCCGACATGGTGATCGAGGCGGCGCACTTCGACGCGATCGGCACCGCCCGGATGTGCCGCCGGCACCGGCTGCACAGCGAGGCGTCGCACCGGTTCGAGCGCGGCGTCGACCGCGAGCTGCCGCTGTACGCGTCCTACCGGGCGGCGCGGATGCTCGCCGAGCTGGGCGGTGCCGAGGTCCTTCCCGGGGTGACGCACGCCGAGGCGCCCGTCGAGCGGACGGCCGTCACGATGTCCGCCGGGCATCCCGCCCGGGTCGCGGGCGTGCCCTACGGACGCGACGCCGTCGTGCGGCGGCTGGAGCAGGTCGGCTGCACCGTCGAGGGCGACGACGAGCTGACGGTGACGCCGCCGTCGTGGCGTCCCGATCTCGTCGACCCGAACGACCTCGCCGAAGAGGTCATCCGGCTGGAGGGGTACGAGAACATCCCGGTGCGGGCGCCGCGCCCGGCCGCCGGGAAGGGCCTCACCGCCGAGCAGCGGCTGCGCCGCCGCGTCGGCCGGGCCCTCGCCGGCGCCGGGTACGTGGAGGTGCTGAACTTCCCGTTCGTCGCCGAGAAGGACTGGGACGACCTGCAGCTCCCCGCCGGCGACGCCCGGCGCCGCGCGCTGCGGGTCGCCAACCCGATGTCGGAGCAGGAGCCGCTGCTGCGCACCACGCTGCTGCCGGGCCTGCTGCGGACGCTCGCGCAGAACACCGGGCGCGGTTTCGGCGACGCCGCCCTGTACGAGCTGGGCGTGGTGTTCCGGCCCGACCCGGACGCGCCGCGGTCCGCGCCGCGCCTCGCGGTGGACCGGGGCCCGACGGCCGGGGAGATCGCGTCCGTGGAGGCCGCGCTGCCCGACCAGCCGCACCGGGTCGCGGTCGTGCTGTCCGGCGAGCGCGAGGCGTCCGGCTGGTGGGGCGCGGGCCGTCCGGCGCTGTGGGCGGACGCGATCGAGGCCGCCCGCACGGTCGCCCGCGAGGTCGGGGTGGAGCTGACGGTCCGGGCCGACCGGCACGCGCCCTGGCACCCGGGCCGCTGCGCCGCCCTGTACCACGGCGACACCCTCGTCGGGCACGCCGGCGAGCTGCACCCGCGCGTCACGAAGGCGTACGGGCTGCCGCCGCGCAGCTGCGCGATGGAGCTGGAGCTGCGCCGTCTCGGCGAGCCGGTCCGGGTCCGCGCGCCGCACGTGTCGACCTACCCCGTGGCCGTGCAGGACGTCGCCCTGGTCGTGGACGACGCCGTCCCCGCGGCCGACGTGGAGGCGGCGCTGCGCGAGGGCGCCGGGGAGCTGCTGGAGACGATCCGGCTGTTCGACGTCTACACCGGCGAGCAGGTCGGCGAGGGCCGCAAGTCGCTGGCGTACTCGCTGCGGTTCCGCGCCCCGGACCGGACGCTGACGGCCGAGGAGGCGTCGGCCGCGCGGGACGCGGCCGTCGCCGCCGCCGCAGACCGCACCGGCGCGGCCCTGCGCGGCGCCTGACGCTCGCGCCCGCCGACGTGGCCCGGACCCCCCGAGGGTCCGGGCCACGCCCGTATCGGGTGTCGGCCGTCCGGGACGTTCCGCCGAAGAAAATCTAAACGCTACTTGTGTTGCGATAGGGGCTCGGGTAGTCTGAACGCGTCACATCGCCGCCCGGTAGGGGAGTCCATTGAGGATCTGAGGTCGCAGGCACCGCGCGACCAGCCGCGCCCGTCGTCGGGCCGCCGGCACGCGCACGCGATCTCAGCGGACCCTCGTCCCGGGCGTTTCCCATGCCCGCAGGCGCGATGCGCGTTCTCCGCGGTGTCTCCACGTGTCAAGCACGCCGAACGACACCACCGGAGGAGCGCCTCTTGTCTCACGCCATCGTCTGCACCGACCTGTCCTTCGCCTGGCCCGACGGAACGACCGTCCTGGACGGGCTCGACGCCGCGTTCGGCACCGGGCGCACCGGGCTGATCGGCGTCAACGGGGCGGGGAAGTCGACCCTGCTGAAGCTCGTCGCCGGGGAACTGCGGCCGGGCTCGGGAAGCGTCACCGTCGAGGGGGAGATCGGCTACCTGCCGCAGACCCTCGTGCTCGACGGCTCCGCGACGGTCTCCGACCTGCTCGGGATCAGCGGGACGCGCGCCGCGCTGCACGCCATCGAGCGCGGCGAGGCCACCGAGGCGAACTTCGCGGCCGTCGGCGACGACGGCTGGGATGTCGAGGAGCGGGCCCGCGCCGAGCTGGACCGGCTCGGCCTCGAGCACCTCGGCCTCGACCGGCCCGTCCCGACGCTGTCCGGCGGCGAGGCCATGATGGTCGGGCTCGCCGCGCTGCTGCTCGCCCGTCCCGACGTCCTGCTGCTGGACGAGCCGACCAACAACCTCGACCTGGACGCGCGCCGCCGCCTCTACGACGCGGTCGCGGCCTGGAAGGGGGTGCTGGTCGTCGTCAGCCACGACCGGGAGCTGCTGGACCTGGTCGACGCCATCGCCGACCTGCGCGACGGCGGCGTCCGCTCGTTCGGCGGCAACCTGTCCGCCTACGAGGAACTGCTCGCCGTCGAGAAGGAGGCGGCCGAACGCGCCGTCCGCGCCGCCGAGACCGACCTGCGGCGGCAGAAACGCGAACTGGAGGAGGCGCATGTCAAGCTCGCCCGGCGCAGGCGGTACGGCGACAAGATGTACGAGAACAAGCGCGAGCCGAAGATCGTGATGGGGGAGCGCAAGCGGCAGGCGCAGGTCGCGGCGGGCAAGCACCGCATCATGCACGAGGAGCGGCTCGCCGACGCCCGGACGCGGCTGGACGAGGCGGAGAACGCCGTCCGCGACGACGACGAGATCCGCGTCGAGCTGCCCGCGACGCGCGTCCCGGCGGGGCGCACCGTCGTGACCGTGACCGGCCTGTCCGCGCCGGAGCCGGAGCCCGCGACGCTCACCGAGCTGATCGTCCGCGGCCCGGAACGGATCGGTCTCGTCGGCCCGAACGGGTCGGGCAAGACGACCCTGCTGCGCGCGCTGGTCGGCGAGCCCGTCCTCGACGGGACGACCGTGAAGATCGGCGTCGACGGCGTCCGGTACCTGCCGCAGCGCCTGGACGTCCTGGACGACGCCCTCAGCGTGGTCGACAACGTCCGGGCGCACGCCCCGTCGGCGTCCGTCACCGAGATCCGTTCGGGGCTGGCGCGCTTCCTGTTCCGGGGCGCGCGGGCCGAGCGGCCCGCCGGGACCCTGTCGGGCGGCGAGCGCTTCCGCGCGGTGCTGGCATCGCTGCTGCTCGCCGAACCCGCCCCGCGGCTCCTGCTGCTGGACGAGCCGACGAACAACCTCGACATGGCCAGCGCCCGCCAGCTCGCCCAGGCGCTCGCCGCCTACCGGGGCGCGCTCGTCGTGGTGAGCCACGACCTGCCGTTCCTGCGGACGCTGGGCCTCACCCGCTGGCTGCGCATGGACCGCGCGACCGGCCTGACGGAGGGGGAACCGGAATGATCGGGAAATGCCGCGATCGCTGACGACGGAGGCCCGGGGGGACGAGTCCCCCGGGCCCCCGCGCGCCCGCGCCTTACGTCAGGACGCGCTTGGTGAACGTGCGGGTCGCGGCCCACGTCAGGACGATCGTCCCGCCGACGATCGCGAGCAGGAACGCCCACGCCGGCATGTGCGGGATGTCGGGCGTCAGCGTGCTGCGCAGGCCCTCGCTGACGTACACGAGCGGGTTGAGCAGGCTGAGGTACTGCAGCCACGGGATGCTCTCCAGCGCGGACCACGGGTAGTAGACGCACCCGAGCATGGTCATCGGCAGCAGGATCAGCGAGAACATCATCTGAACCTTCTGCGGGTTCATGAGCGTGCCGAGCAGCAGCCCGCCGGAGGCGGCCAGCAGCGACCCGGCGACCATGACCAGCGCCAGGACGGGCCAGTTGTCCACGTGCACCTGCGGCGCCTCGCCCTCGGCGTGGATGAGCAGCACCGCGGGGAACACCAGGAGCCCGCCGATCAGCCCCTGCAGCGCCGCCGCGAGGATCTTCTGGATGGCCAGCAGCGGGATCGTGACGGGCGCCAGCGCCCGGTCGGTGATCGACTTCTGCCAGTTCAGTTCCATCATCAGCGGGAAGGTCACCGCCATCATCGCCTGCATGATGATGGACGAGCCGACCAGGCCCGGCACCAGGATGGTGGAGAACGTGGCGCCGCCCGACCCGGCCATCGCGCCGCCGCCGAGCTTGGGCAGCACGTAGGCGAACACGAAGACGAACAGGACCGGCTGCATCAGCACCCGGACGAACGTCGACACGAGGTTCTTGCGCATCACCCGCATCTCGCGCGCCATCATCGCGGCGAACGTGCGGGGGACCGTCGCCCGGGCGGGGGGCGGCGGCGTCAGTACCGGGACGCTGCTCATTCCCTGTACTCCCTTCCGGTCAGGGTGAGGAAGACGGTCTCCAGGCTGGGGCGGAGCTGGCTGGCGTCGGTGACGCCGACGCCGGCCTTGGCGCCGAGCGCGACGAGCTCGCCGAGGACGCCGTCGGGTTCGGCGGCGAACACCCGCACCTGCCCGCCGTTGACCTCGACCTTGGTGATCCCGCCCCGGTCGGCGAGCGCCTCGATGTCGCGGGGCGCCGCGTCGTCGTAGGAGACGGTGATGACCGTGTCGGCGCCCGCGCTCGCCTTCAGCTCGTCGACCGTGCCGCTCGCGAGGACCCGGCCGTGGTCGACGACCGCGACCCGGTCGCAGAGCGCCTCGGCCTCCTCCATGTAGTGGGTGGTGAGGACGATCGTCTGCCCGCCCTCCTGCAGGCCGCGCAGCACGTCCCAGAGGTTGGTGCGGGTCTGCGGGTCGAGCCCGGCGGTCGGCTCGTCCAGGAACAGCACCTCGGGGCCGTGCATCAGCGCGCGGCAGATCATCACGCGCTTGGCCTGCCCGCCCGACATCTCGAACGGGTTGCCCTTGCGGTGCTCGCCGAGCCCGAACAGCTCGATGAGCTCGTCCGCGCGGCGGCGGGCGTCCTTGGCGCTCAGCCCGAAGAACCGGCCGCGGAACTCGAGGTTCTCGGCGGCGGTCAGGTCGCTGTCGAGGGTGTTGTTCTGCGACACCACGCCGATCCGGCGCTTGATCTCGACGGCGTCCTTCACGACGTCGAGGCCGCACACCGACGCGCCGCCGCCGGTGGGGACGACGAGCGTGGTGAGCATCCCGATGGTCGTGGACTTGCCCGCGCCGTTCGGGCCGAGCAGCCCGAAGAACTCGCCGCGCGGGACGTCCAGGTCGATGCCCCGGACGGCGGGCACCTCGGGCCGCGGCCCGGAGGCGGGGTAGGTCTTGCGCAGGTCGGCGGCGCGGACGGCCGGGGCGGGGGCGCCGCCGCCGTCCGGGGGCCGTGCGCCGCCGGACGGCCGTTCGTTGTCGGACGGCCGTTCGTTGTCGGGGGACGCGGTCAACAGCGGTCTCCTTCGGAGAAGTCGTTGAAGCGATCGAGCAGGGCGAGCAGGTAGCGGCGCACGGCGGGTTCGTCGGCCTCGTCGGGGACGTCGTACAGCGCCCACAGGTCGCGCGACATGGCGTGCCCGGTCTCGGCGACGAGCGCGCGGCCGGCCTCGGTGACGTGCAGCCGGACGGCGCGGCGGTCGCGTTCGTCGCGGCGGCGTTCCAGCAGCCCGTTGCGCTCGAGGGTGTCGGCGACCGACGTCACGGTGGCGGCGGACTGCATGAGCCGCCTGGCCACCTCCCCGGGGCGCAGGCCGTCCTCGCCCACCAGGACCCGCAGCATGAAGAACCCGGCGGGGCTGACGCCGTGCTTCTCGACGAGCCGCCACATGACCGGGCCCGCCAGCTTCGACGCGGCGGCGAACAGCCGGCCGACGGGCCATCGCTCGGGCGGGCCGAGGTCGGCGAGGTCGCCGAAGCCGAGAGTCTCCTTGTCCATGCGGACGATTGTGAGGCCACTGAAATTAAGTTGTCAAATCATTAGAGAACTAAGTATTTTCTGTGGCGTCGGTCTCATCCGCGCGGCGCACCGGGATACGGTTTTGAATATTCATCCATTGCCATGCATACTCTTGCTTGTCGCTTCCGAAGGGCAGAGTGGAACATGGGAATCCGGACGGCGGTCGCCGGCGCCAGCGGTTACGCTGGCGGCGAGCTGCTGCGCATCCTCGACGGACACGCCGAATTCGAGATCGGCGCGCTCACGGCGGGCTCCAACGCGGGCACCGAGCTGGGCGCGCACCAGCCCCACCTGCGATCCCTGGCCGGGCGCGTCCTGGCCGAGACCACCCCGGACGTCCTCGCCGGGCACGACGTCGTCTTCCTCGCGCTGCCGCACGGGCAGTCCGCCGAGATCGCCGAACGCCTCGGCGACGACGTCCTCGTCGTCGACTGCGGCGCCGACTTCCGCCTCGCCGACCCGGCCGCCTGGGAGAAGTACTACGGGACGCCGCACTCCGGCACCTGGCCGTACGGCCTGCCCGAACTGCCCGGCGCGCGCGACGCGCTGCGCGCCGCCCGCCGCATCGCCGTCCCCGGCTGCTACCCGACGGCCGTGACCCTCGCGCTGCTCCCGGCCTTCACCGCCGGGATCGCCGAACCGGGCGACGTCGTCGTGGTCGCGGCGTCCGGCACGTCCGGCGCCGGACGGGCGCTCAAGCCGCACCTGCTCGGCAGCGAGGTCATGGGGTCGATGAGCCCCTACGGGGTCGGCGGCGTCCACCGCCACACCCCCGAGATCGTGCAGAACCTCAGCGCCGCCGCCGGCGAGCGCGTCACGGTGTCGTTCACGCCGACGCTCGCGCCGATGAGCCGCGGCATCCTCGCCACCTGCACCGCCAAGGCCCGTCCCGGCCTCACCGCCGGGGCGCTGCGGGACGCCTACGCGGCGGCCTACGCGGACGAGCCGTTCGCCGGGCTGCTCCCCGAGGGACGCTGGCCCGCCACCTCCATGACCCTCGGCGCCAACACCGCGCTCGTCCAGGTCGCCCTCGACGAGGACGCGGGCCGCATCGTCGCCGTCGCCGCCATCGACAACCTCACCAAGGGCACCGCGGGAGGCGCCGTGCAGAGCGCCAACCTCGCCCTCGGCCTCCCGGAAGAACTCGGGCTGACCACGATCGGAGTGTCCCCGTGAGCGTCACCGCACCCCAGGGTTTCCGCGCCGCCGGCGTCGTCGCCGGGCTCAAGGACAGCGGCAACCGCGACCTCGCGCTGGTCGTCAACGACGGGCCGTCGCGCGCCGCCGCCGGCGTCTTCACCCGCAACCGCGTGAAGGCCGCCCCGGTGCTGTGGTCCGAGCAGGTGCTCAAGGGCGGCCGCGTCCACGCGGTCGTGCTGAACTCCGGCGGCGCCAACGCCTGCACCGGACCGGCGGGGTTCCAGGACACCCACGCCACCGCCGAGCGGGTCGCCGCGGCCCTCGGCGACTCCGCCGGCGAGGTCGCGGTCTGCTCCACCGGCCTCATCGGCGAGCGGCTCCCCATGGACGCCCTGCTGCCCGGCGTGGACGCCGCCGCCGCGGAGCTGTCGCGGGGCGACGGCGGGCTCGCCGCCGCCGACGCGATCCGCACCACCGACACCGTCGCGAAGATCTCCTTCCGGCAGGGCGCCGGCGGCTACATGATCGGCGCCATGGCGAAGGGCGCGGGCATGCTCGCCCCGTCCCTCGCCACCATGCTCTGCGTGATCACCACCGACGCCGACCTCCCCGCCGAGACCCTCGACCGGGCGCTGCGCGCCGCCACCGGCGTCACCCTCGACCGGCTCGACGCCGACGGCTGCACGTCCACCAACGACGCCGTCCTGCTGCTGGCGTCCGGCGCCGCCGGCGCCGTCCCCGCCGAGGACGAGTTCACCGCGCTGCTCACCGAGGTCTGCGCCGACCTCACCCGGCAGCTCCTCGTGGACGCCGAGGGCGCCTCCAAGGCCATCGCGATCGAGGTCGTCGGCGCCGCGAGCGAGGACGACGCGGTCGTCGTCGGCCGCTCCATCGCCCGCAACAACCTGCTCAAGTGCGCCATCCACGGCGAGGACCCCAACTGGGGCCGGGTCCTGTCGGCCGTCGGCACCACCGACGCCGTCTTCGAACCCGACCAGCTCAACGTCGCCATCAACGGCGTGTGGGTGTGCCGCGGCGGCTCCTTCGGCGACGACCGCGACAAGGTCGACCTGCGCCCCCGGGACGTGACGATCACCGTCGACCTCGCCGCGGGCCCGCACAGCGCCACCGTCTGGACGACCGACCTCACGGCCGACTACGTCCACGAGAACTCGGCGTACTCCACATGAGCGCGATCACCCCGGGCGCCGAGATGCGCCAGAACCGGGCCGGCGTCATGTCGAAGGCCGAGACGCTCATCAAGGCGCTGCCGTGGCTCGAGCGGTTCCACGGACGCACCGTCGTGATCAAGTACGGCGGGCACGCCATGACCGACGAGGCGCTGCGGCACTCCTTCGCCGAGGACATCGTGTTCCTGCGCTACGCGGGCCTCAAGCCCGTGATCGTGCACGGCGGCGGCCCGCAGATCAACGCCGCCCTCGACCGCAACGGCATCGAGTCGTCCTTCACCGCGGGCCTGCGCGTCACCACCCCGGAGGCCATGGAGGTCGTCCGGATGGTCCTCACCGGGCAGGTGCAGCGGGACGTCGTCGGGCTGATCAACCGGCACGGGCCGTTCGCGCTCGGCATGTCGGGCGAGGACGCGAACCTGCTCACCGCCGAGCGCAAGCACGCCGTCGTCGACGGCGAGCCGGTCGACATCGGCCAGGTCGGCGAGATCGTCGAGGTCCAGGTCGGGGCCGTCCGCGCGATGCTCGACGACGGGCGCGTCCCTGTCGTCTCCAGCGTCGCGCGCGGCGACGACGGCGAGGTCTACAACGTCAACGCCGACACCGCCGCCGCCGCGATCGCCGTCGCGCTCGACGCCGCCAAGCTCGTCGTCCTCACCGACGTCGAGGGCCTCTACGCGAACTGGCCCGACAGCGACGACGTCATCGACCGGCTGACCACCGACGAGCTCGCCGAGCTGCTGCCCGGCCTGTCGGCGGGCATGGTGCCGAAGATGGAGGCGTGCCTGACCGCCGTGCGCGGCGGCGTCCCGCAGGCCCACGTGCTGGACGGGCGGGTGTCGCACGCGCTCCTGCTGGAGATCTTCACCGACGAAGGGATCGGGACGATGGTGCTGCCCAGCCCCGCGGGCGCGCAGCGGACGAAGGAGGGGGACGCGTGAGCGGCGACGACCTCGGGAAGCGGTTCGAGACCGCGTTCATGCCGAACTACGGCGTCCCGCCGCTCGCGCTCGCGCGCGGCGAGGGCTGCACGGTGTGGGACGCCGACGGCCGCGCGTACCTCGACCTCATCGCCGGCATCGCCGTCAGCTCCCTCGGCCACGCGCACCCCGCGCTCGTCGAGGCCGTCAGCGCGCAGGCCCGGACGATCGCGCACACCTCCAACCTGTTCCTGCACGAGCCCGAGGTGCTGCTCGCCGAACGGCTGCGCGAACTGCTCGGCGGCGACGGCGGCCCGGCGGGCCGGGTCTTCCTCGCCAACAGCGGCACCGAGGCCAACGAGTGCGCCCTCAAGCTCGCGATCAAACACGGCAAGCAGAACGGCCGCTCCTACTTCGTCGCCACCGAGAACGGCTTCCACGGGCGGACGCTCGGCGCGCTCTCCCTCACCGGCAAGGCCGCGATCCGCGAGCCGTTCGGGCCGTTCGCCCACGACGTCCGGTTCGTCCCCTACGGTGACGCCGACGCGCTCAAGGCCGCCGTCGACGGCGACTGCGCCGCGGTGTTCCTCGAACCCACCCAGGGCGAGGCCGGGGTCGTCCCCCCGCCGGACGGCTACTTCACCGCCGCCCGCGAGATCTGCGACGCGACGGGCGCGCTGCTCGTCGCCGACGAGATCCAGTCCGCGATCGGCCGGACCGGCACCTGGTTCGCCTTCCAGCACGAGAACGCCCGGCCCGACGTCATCACGCTCGCGAAGGGCCTCGGCGGCGGCCTCCCGATCGGCGCCTGCATCGCCTTCGGCCCGCACGGCGACCTGTTCGCCAAGGGCGACCACGGCAGCACCTTCGGCGGCAACCCGATCGCCGCCGCCGCCGCGCTCGCCGTCCTCGACACCATCGACCGCGACGGCCTGCTCCGCAACGCCGCCGCCGTCGGCGCCGAGCTCGCCGCCGGCATCGGCGCCGTCGACCATCCCCTGCTCGCGGGCGTGCGGGGCCGCGGCCTGTGGCGCGCGATCGTCCTCACCGGCCCGCACGCACCGGCCGTCGAGGCCGCCGCCCGCGACGCCGGGTTCCTGATCAACGCGCTGCAGCCGAACGCGGTGCGGCTCGCCCCGCCGCTGATCCTCACCGCGGAGCAGGCCCGCACGTTCACCGCCGCGCTGCCCGCCGTCCTCGACGGCGCCCAGACCGCCGCCGAAGCCGCCGGCGACTCCGTCGTGAAGGAGAATTGAGCGATGACCAGGCACTTCCTGCGCGATGACGACCTCACCCCGGCCGAACAGGCCGAAGTCCTCGACCTGGCCGCCCGGGTCAAGGCCGACCGGTTCGGGTTCCGGCCCCTGGAAGGCCCGCGGTCCGTCGCCGTGCTGTTCGACAAGCCGTCCACCCGCACCCGGCTCTCCTTCACCGCCGGCATCGCCGAACTCGGCGGCAACCCGCTCGTCATGGACGCCGGCACCAGCCAGCTCGGCCGCGGCGAGACCATCGCCGACACCGCCCGCGTCCTGGAACGGCAGGTCAGCGCCATCGTGTGGCGCACCGCCGGGCAGGAACGCATCGAGGAGATGGCCGCGGGCACGGCCGTCCCCGTCGTCAACGCCCTCACCGACGAGTTCCACCCCTGCCAGATCCTCGCCGACCTGCAGACCGTCCGCGAGCACCGCGGCGGCCTCGCCGGCGCGACCCTCGCCTACTTCGGCGACGGCGCCAACAACATGGCCCACTCCTACCTGCTCGGCTGCGCCACCGCCGGCATGCACGTCCGCGTGGGCGCCCCGGCGTCGCAGCCGCCCGACCCCGCCGTCGTCAAGCGCGCCACCGAGATCGCCGCCGACACCGGCGGGTCCGTCACCGTCACCGACGACCCCGCCGCGGCCGCCGACGGCGCCGACGTCCTCGCCACCGACACCTGGGTCTCCATGGGGCAGGACGGCAAGGACACCGCCCTCTACGAGCCGTACGCCGTCACCGAGGACCTCCTCGCCCGCGCCGACGGCGACGCGATCGTCCTGCACTGCCTGCCCGCCTACCGCGGCAGGGAGATCGCCGGATCCGTCCTCGACGGCCCGCGCAGCCGCGTCTGGGACGAGGCCGAGAACCGCCTGCACGCCCAGAAGGCCCTGCTCGTCTGGCTGCTGGAGCGGTCCGGATGAACACGCCGATGACCAAGGCCGCCCGGCACGCCCGGGTGATCGAGCTGCTCACCCGCCACCCGGTCCACTCCCAGGGCGAACTGGCCAAGCTGCTCGGCGACGAGGGCGTCGAGGTCACCCAGGCCACCCTCTCGCGCGACCTCGTCGAGATCGGCGCCGTCCGGCTCCGCGGCGACGACGGCAGCCTCATCTACGCCGTCCCCGGCGAGGGCGGCCAGCGGATCCCCCGCGCCCGCACCGGCGCCGCCGAGACCTTCACCGGACGGCTCACCCGGCTCGCCGCCGAACTGCTCGTGTCCGCCGAGGCGTCCGCCAACCTCGTCATCGTGCGGACCCCGCCCGGCGCCGCCCAGTACCTCGCCTCGGCCATCGACCACGCCGAGTGGCCCACGATCCTCGGCACCGTCGCGGGCGACGACTCCATCCTCGTCATCGCCCGCGACCCGAACGGCGGCGACGAGGTCGCCCAGTCGCTCCTCAAGCTGACCGAAGGCCGGGAACGACGAAGTTAGGGGCCGGCGGCCCCGCACCCAACGAGCCGTCCCGCCCGGCGGCCCCACAGCCCGTACGCTGTGGGTGCGCCGTCCACCGCGGTGCCCGCGCGCCATCGACGCACGCCGGCACGGCGCCGCGGGACGGCCGACGAACGAATCGACATGGTGGGAAGAAGAGGAATCTCCGTGACCAAGGCACCGACGCGGCTGTGGGGCGGCCGGTTCGAGGGCGGCCCGTCGGACGCGCTCGCCCGGCTCTCGGTGAGCGTCCAGTTCGACTGGCGGCTCGCCCCCTACGACCTCATGGGCTCGCGCGCACACGCCCGCGTCCTCAACCGGGCGGGACTGCTCACCGACGACGAGCTCGAGCGCATGATCGGTGCCCTGGACGACCTCGAGGAGGCGTGCCGCACCGGCGAGTTCCGGCCCGCCGTCGCCGACGAGGACGTCCACACCGCTCTCGAACGCGGCCTGCTGGAACGCCTCGGCGCCCTCGGCGGCAAGCTGCGCGCCGGCCGCAGCCGCAACGACCAGGTCGCCACCGACCTGCGCCTCTACCTCCGCGACCACGCCCGCCAGATCGTCTCCCGCCTGGTCGAGCTGGAGACCGCGCTGATCGCCCAGGCCGAGCACAACCTCGGCGTCGCCGCCCCCGGCATGACGCACCTCCAGCACGCGCAGCCCGTCCTGTTCTCGCACCAGCTGCTCGCGCACGTCCAGCCGCTCACCCGCGACATCGACCGGCTCCGCGACTGGGACCGCCGCACCGCGGTGTCCCCGCTCGGCTCCGGCGCCCTCGCCGGGTCGTCCCTGCCGCTCGACCCGCAGGCCACCGCCGCCGAACTCGGCTTCGACTCCGCCGCGCCCAACTCCATGGACGCCGTCGCCGACCGCGACTTCGTCGCCGAGTTCCTCTTCGCCGCCGCGCTCATCGGCGTCCACCTCTCCCGCCTCGGCGAGGAGATCTGCCTGTGGGCGTCGCAGGAGTTCCGCTGGATCGAGATGGACGACACCTACGCCACCGGGTCGTCGATCATGCCGCAGAAGAAGAACCCCGACGTCGCCGAACTCGCGCGCGGCAAGGCCGGGCGCCTCATCGGCCACCTCGTCGGACTCCTGACGACCCTCAAGGGCCTGCCGCTCACCTACAACCGCGACCTGCAGGAGGACAAGGAGGGCGCCTTCGACGCCGTCGAGACCCTCCTGCTCGTCCTGCCCGCCATGTCCGGCCTCATCGCCACCATGCGGGTCAACACCGAACGCCTCGAGGCCACCGCCGCCGACGGGTTCGCCCTCGCCACCGACCTCGCCGAACTCCTCGTCCGGCGCGGCGTCGCCTTCCGCGACGCCCACGAGGTCGTCGGCCACCTCGTCGTCTGGTGCCAGGTGAACGACAAGGACTTCGACGACCTCACCGACGACGAACTGATCAAGGTGTCGCCGCACCTCACGCCGGACGTCCGCGAAGTCCTGAACGTCCCCGGCGCCCTCGCGTCCCGCAAGGCCCACGGCGGCACCGCCCCCGACCGCGTCCGCGAGCAGATCACCGCACTGCGCGCCCAGGTCAACGAGCACGCCGCCTGGGCGTCCGGCACGGACGCCTGACCGGCACGGGCCGGCCGGGGCCAGCCGGGACCGTTCGGACCGTTCCCCGCGGACGGCCCGAACGGTCCCGGAAGCGCCCTAGGCTGGCGAACCGTCGGATCCCCTACGAGCACGGTGAGGCGATGGACGCGGCGCTCCTCCCACGCGAGTTCTTCGACGGCCCGGTCGACGAGATCGCGCCCGCACTCCTCGGGCACGTCCTGCGGCACCGCACCCCCGACGGCGACGTCGCCGTGCGGCTGACCGAGGTCGAGGCGTACGCGGGCCCCCTCGACCCCGCCTCGCACGCCTACCGCGGACGGACGCCCCGCAACGAGGTGATGTTCGGCCCGCCCGGCCACGCCTACGTCTACTTCACCTACGGCATGCACTTCTGCATGAACCTCGTGTGCGGCCCCGAGGGGACGTCCTCCGCCGTGCTCGTCCGCGCCGGCGAGATCATCGCGGGCGAGGAGACGGCCCGCGCGCGCCGCCCGCGCTCGACCGTCCGGGACCTCGCCCGCGGCCCCGCCCGGCTCTGCGAGGCGCTCGGCATCGCCCGCGCGCAGAACGGCCTGGACGTCTGCACCCCCGGCGGCGAACTGACCGCCCACCGGGGCGAACCCGCCGACCCCGCGCGCATCCGGCGGGGCCCCCGCACCGGCGTGACGGCCGCGAAGGACGTCCCCTGGCGGTTCTGGATCGACGGCGACCCGAGCGTCTCCCCGTACCGGCCCCACGTCCCGCGCAACCGCAAGGCCGCCGCGTCCGGATGATCGCACCGCCTCCGCCGCCGCGGCCCCGCCGCCGAGCCGCCGCGGCCGGCTGGGCCGCGTTCGCCGTCCTGCTCGCCGCCGTCATCGTCGACGGCCCGCTCCATCGAACCGGCGTGATCGGCGAGGTCGAACGGCAGCCGCCGTCCGTCCGGTACGCCGACGGTTCCGCCCACTACACCGCGGTCATCGAGAAGAGCAGCCTGCTCTTCGGCCGCCATCAGGCGTACGAGCTCTACACGGGCCGCGACCCGAGCCTGTCCTACGGCCACCGCGTCCGCGTCGGGTCCGGCGGGGGACCACCGGAGATCGCGTCCGCCCACTGGGACGAAAAAGGCGTTCTGGTGACCTTCGCCTCAGGGCACCGCGTGTTCGTCCCCGCCCGCCACTACGTCGGCGGGCGTTGAATATCGTTGGCGTCACAAGCCCCGACCAGGGCAGACTGCCAGGGAAACAGACAGGAGACGAGGAAGAACGTGACCGACATCCTGGACGACCTCGCGTGGCGCGATCTGATCGCGCAGTCCACCGATCAGGACGATCTGCGGGCACTGCTCGCCGCGGGGCCGGTCACGCTCTATTGCGGGTTCGACCCGACCGCGCCGTCCCTGCACCTGGGCAACCTGATCCAGATCCTCACGCTGCGCCGCTTCCAGAAGGCGGGGCACCGGCCCATCGGCCTCGTCGGCGGCGCCACCGGCCTGATCGGCGACCCGAGCGGCAAGAGCGCCGAGCGCGTCCTCAACTCGCAGGAGACCGTCGCCGGCTGGGTCGAGCGCATCCGCGGCCAGGTGTCGCGGTTCCTCGACTTCGACGAGGGACCCACCGGCGCGACGATGGTCAGCAACCTCGACTGGACCGGCCCCATGACGGCCATCGAGTTCCTGCGCGACGTCGGCAAGCACTTCCCGGTCAACCGGATGCTCGCCCGGGAGACGGTCAAGACCCGCCTCGAGAGCACCGGCATGAGCTACACCGAGTTCAGCTACGTCCTGCTCCAGTCGATGGACTACCTGGAGCTGTACCGGCGTTACGGCTGCCGCCTGCAGACGGGCGGCAGCGACCAGTGGGGCAACCTCACCGCGGGCGTCGACCTCATCCGCCGCGTCGAGGGCGCGTCCGCGCACGCCCTCACCACACCCCTGCTCACCAAGGCCGACGGCTCCAAGTTCGGCAAGACGGCCGGTGGCGAGACCTACTGGCTCGACGCCGACCTGACCTCGCCGTACGCGTTCTACCAGTTCTGGTTCAACGCGGACGACCGTGACGTGGAGAAGTACCTCAAGGTGTTCAGCTTCCGTTCCCGCGAGGAGATCCAGGACCTCGTCAAGCAGGGCGCCGAACGTCCCGCCGCCCGCGCCCCGCAGCGCGCGCTGGCCGAGGAGATGACCACGCTCGTCCACGGCGCGGACGAGACCGCCCGCGTCGTCGCGGCGTCCCGTGCCCTGTTCGGTCAGGGATCGCTCGGGGAACTGGACGAACGCACGCTCGGCGCGGCCCTCGCCGAGGTCCCGTCCGCGAACGTCCGGCCGGGGGAGCTCCCGCCGATCGTGGACCTCCTCGTGGCGTCCGGACTGTGCAAGAGCAAGTCCGAGGCGCGGCGCGCGGTCGCCCAGGGCGGCGCGTACCTGAACAACTCGAAGGTCGAATCGGAGGACGCCGTCCCTGCCTCCACCGACCTGCTGCACGGTCGCTACCTCGTCCTGAGGCGAGGCAAGCGCAACGTCGGCGGCGTCGAGGTGACCGGGTCCTGAACTCCCGGGTGAACGCCCGTCCGGAGGTCGCTCCGGACGGGCATTCGTCATGCTTGCCCAAAAGTTGCGGAAACAAACGTCACGGTGCGGTCACGGTTGGCGGCTTCAAGGCGCCGAAACCTCGGTACGACCTGGGGTTTCGCATGATCCGAGCCCGATTTGACGCTCCAGCCGGGGCGTCCTAATGTTCTACACGCCCCACGGGGGAGCGGGACGCCGGAGACGGCGGCCGGCCCCGGGGGAACCTCCAGACACCGAACCGAGTGCGATCATTCGCGCCCGAAACGGGACATGGGGGGCCGAACCGCCCAGAGGTTGACAAACCGGACGGATCGGATACACTAGAAGGGTTGCCCCGGAGCGAGGGCCGCGAGAGCGGGTCGAGCGCGGTGGGTGTCCGTTTCTTGAGAACTCAACAGCGTGTTAAAAGCCAGTGCCTTTATCGATCCGGCCGGCAGGCCGGGTCACCCCCGAGGCT
>NZ_JBHTJA010000080.1:21217-31824 GCF_042675525.1 Actinomadura sediminis | reverse complement strand
GGGCTCAGCCGCGCGCCGGCCGCACCGCGCGGCGCAGGCCGTCCAGCACGTCCCGCAACTCGATCGTGGACGGCACGGTCACCTCGCGGCCGTCGGCGATGCCGCGCATCGCCGCCCGCAGGATCTTCCCCGACCGGGTCTTCGGCAGCGCCGGGACGACCGTGACCTCCTTGAGCGCCGCGACCGGCCCGACCTGGTCGCGCACCAGCCGCACCAGCTCGGCCGCCAGCTCCGACTCCTCGGCCAGCACGCCGCTCTTCAGCACCACCAGCGCCCGCGGGACCTGCCCCTTGAGCTCGTCCCGCACCCCGATGACCGCGCACTCCGCGACCGCCGGGTGCGCCGCGATGACCTCCTCCATCGTCCCGGTGGACAGCCGGTGCCCCGCGACGTTGATCACGTCGTCGGTGCGGCCCATCACCCACACGTAGCCGTCCTCGTCGATCCGGCCGCCGTCCCCGGTCAGGTAGTAGCCGGGACGCTTGTCGAGGTACGCCTCGACGAACCGCTCGTCGTCCTGCCACAGCGTCGGCAGCGTCCCGGGCGGCAGCGGCAGCCGCAGCGCGATGTCGCCGTCCTCGCCCGGCGGCAGCGGCGCGCCGTCCGGGCCGAGGATCCGCACGTCGTAGCCCGGCACCGGCACCGACGGCGATCCCGGCTTCACCGGCATCGGCTCCAGCCCGCGCAGGTTCGCCACGATCGGCCACCCGGTCTCGGTCTGCCACCAGTGGTCCACGACGGGACGGTCCAGGATCCGCTGCGCCCAGTGGCATGTGTCGGGGTCGAGCCGCTCCCCGGCCAGGAACAGGGCCTCGAACGCCCCCAGGTCGCGGCCCGCCAGCAGCGCGCCGTCCGGATCCTCCTTCTTGATCGCCCGGATCGCGGTGGGCGCGGTGAACAGCACCTTCACCCCGTGCCGCTCGACGACCCGCCAGAACGCGCCCGCGTCGGGCGTCCCCACCGGTTTGCCCTCGTACAGGACGGTCGTGCAGCCGGTCAGCAGCGGCGCGTACACGATGTAGGAGTGCCCGACGACCCAGCCGACGTCGGACGCCGCCCAGAACACGTCGCCGGGGCCGACGCCGAACACGTTCTCCATCGACCAGCGCAGCGCCACCGCGTGCCCGCCGTTGTCGCGGACCACCCCCTTCGGCCGTCCCGTCGTGCCCGACGTGTACAGGATGTAGAGCGGGTCGGTGGCGGCGACGGGGACGCACTCGGCGGGGGCCGCGCCCGCGACGGCCTCGTCCCAGTCGACGTCCCGCGGCCGCTGCAGATCGGCGTGGAGCTGCTCGCGTTGCAGGATCACGCACCGCTCCACCTTGTGCAGGGCCGTCTCCAGGGCCTCGTCGAGCAGCGGCTTGTACGGGACGACCCGCGTGCCCTCGACGCCGCACGACGCCGACACGACCGCCTTCGGGCGGGCGTCGTCGATCCGCACGGCCAGCTCCCGCGCCGCGAACCCGCCGAACACCACCGAGTGGACCGCGCCCAGCCGGGCGCACGCCAGCATCGCGACGACGGCCTCGGGCACCATCGGCATGTAGAGCACCACCCGGTCGCCCCGGCCGACGCCCTGCGCGCGCAGCGCCCCCGCGAACCGCGCCGTCAGCTCGGTCAGCTCCCGGTAGGTGTAGGTCCGCTCCGTCCCGGTGACCGGGCTGTCGTAGATCAGCGCGGCCTGGTCGCCGCGCCCCTCCTCGACGTGCCGGTCGAGCGCGTTGTCGCAGGTGTTCAGCTCGCCGCCGGTGAACCACCGGTAGAACGGCGGCGCGCCGTCGTCCAGGACCCGGTCCGGCGGGACGAGCCACCGCACGTCCCGCGCCGCCAGCCCCCAGAAGCGGGTCGGGTCGGCGATGCTCCGTTCGTACGCGGCGGCGTAGGCGCCCATGTGGTCCTCCCGTGCGGGTCCCCGGCCCCGATCCGCGTATCGGGGCGCACGTCGGTAGGGCCGCACACCTATAGGGCATGGAGCGGGCGCCGTTCGTCAAGGCCCCGCGCCGCCCCGTCAGGCCCCGGCGCCGTCCCGTGGGTAGCGGAGCGCGTTGCCGAGGGCGACGACCGCGGCCAGCACCGCGCCCGCCCCGACGATCCAGAAGGACAGCTCGTACGCGCGCAGCGCCGGGACGTCCGTGCCGTCGATGACCGTCCCGGCCAGGATCGCGGCGGTCACCGCGCCCGCGATGCTCCCGCCGCCCACCCGGACCAGCGAGTTGATGCCGCTGGCGATGCCGCTGCGGTCCATCGGGACGTGCTGCACCGCGAGCGTCCCCAGCGCCGCGTACGCCACCCCGAACCCGAGCCCCTGGACGGCGCTGAAGATCAGCATGTCGAGTCCGCGCTCGTTGGAGACCGCGAGCCAGAAGTAGCTCAGCGCGGCGATGCCCGCGCCCGCCGCGAGCGTGTACGCCGGGCCGATCCGCGCACTGATCCGGCCGGCCTGCATCGACGACAGCAGCATCGTCGCGGTGCTCGGCAGCATGTACAGGCCGACGTGCAGGACCGTGCCGTCCAGCCCGTACCCGACCACCTCCGGGTCCGCCTGGACGAACGACGCGATCAGCGTGAACGCCGCGAACATCGAGAACCCGAGCAGCGCGGACGCGACGTTCGCCGACAGCGACCGCGCCCCGACCAGCAGCGACAGCCGCACCAGCGGCTCGCGCACCCGCGACTCCAGGATCGTCCACGCCGCGCACAGCGCGACCGCCGCGCCGAACAGCCCCAGCACGCCGCCGGACGCCCAGCCCCACGCGTTGCCCTGGCTGATGCCGAGCAGCAGGCACGACAGCCACGCCGCGAGCAGCACCGCGCCCGGCACGTCCGGGCGGCCGCCCGCGCGGGCGCCGACGTCGCGGGCGGTCGCGGCGACCAGGACGAGCGCGAACACGCCGAGCCCCGCGGTGATCCAGAACACCGGCCGGTGGCTGGTGGTGCGGTCGGCGATCAGACCGGTCACGATCATGCCGATGCTGCCGCCGACGCCCATCGTCGCGCTCACCACGCCGATCGCCGTGGTGATCCGGTCGCGCGGGAACGTGTCGCGGATCATGCCGATGGCGAGCGGCACCATCACCGACGACACGCCCTGCAGCGCCCGTCCCGCGATGAGCGTCCCGAGCGAACCGGACGCCGCGCACAGCACCGAGCCGGCGGTCAGCAGCACCAGCGCCAGCAGGATCATCCGCTTCTTGCCGTACATGTCCCCGAACCGCGTCAGCAGCGGGGTCGCGACCGCTCCCGCCAGCAGCGACGCCGTGAACACCCACGTCACCGCCGTGACCGAGGCGTCGAACGTGCCCATGAGCCGCGGCAGCAGCGGAATCACCAGGGTCTGCTGCACCGACACGACCATTCCCGCCGCGGCGAGCGCGGTCAGCGTCAGCGTGGTGTGCGCGGGGGCGGCGGGCCGCCGCCGGGCCGCCGCGGCGGCCCGGCGGGGGACGTCCGTGGGCGCGCCGGTCATCGAGGGGTCCTCCAGACGCTCCGGGCGAATGCGGGCACCCGGCACTGTAATTATTCAAACTAAGTATTAGCACTGTCCTGGACGGGACGATCGCGCGGCGTCCGGTTTCGGCTTCCACATCCGGAAAAACGGCACGGTGATCTTCGCGACCCCGCCGGCCCGGCCGTTCCGGTTTCGCGACGGGCGCGAACGTCCTTAGGGTTGCGTTCCGTGGACCCCGCTTCCGTGGATCTTCGTCTGCACGACCCCCTCCAGCCCGCCCGGACCGCGTGATGCAGGTCCTCGCCACCGCCGGGCACGCCGCGCACGGCAAGTCCTCGCTCGTGCGCGCCCTCACCGGCATGGAGCCGAAGGAGCCCGGCCCGGCGCTCACCGGCACCGCCTGGACGCGGCTGCCGTCCGGCCGCCGCGTCGCGTTCGTGGACGTCCCCGGGGACCCGCGCTCGGTCCCGGCCGTCCTGGCCGGCCTGGCGCCCGCCCCGGCGGTGCTGCTGGCCGTCGCCGCCGACGAGGGCTGGATGCCGCAGTCCCAGGAGCACCTGGAGGCCGCCGCCGCGCTCGGCGTCCGCAACGGGGTCCTGGCGATCACCCGGGCGGACGTCGCCGACCCCAAGATCGCGCTGCGGCAGGCCCGCGAACGCCTCGCCGGCACCGCCCTCGCCGCCGCCGAGGCCGTCGCCGTCAGCACCGTCACCGGCGCCGGGACCGCCGAACTGGCCGCCGCCCTCGACCGGCTCGCGGGCCGCCTCCCCGTCCCCGACCCGGACGCTCCCGTCCGGCTGTGGGTCGACCACGCGTTCACCGCCGGACGGCAGAGCGTCGTCACCGGCACCCTCGGCGCCGGGACCGTCCGCGTCGACGACGAACTCCTCCTCATGCCCGCGGGCGAACGCGTCCGCGTCCGGACGATCGGCTGCGCGGGGGAGCCCCGCGACGAGGTCGGCGGCGTGTCCCGGGTGGTCCTCACCCTCCGCGACGCGGGCCGCGTCGCGCCCGGCATGGCCCTCGTCGAGCCCGGCCGCTGGTCGCCGACCACCTGCGTGGACGTGCGCACCCGCTTCGGCGAGGCGTCCGGCCGGCTCGCCCGCCGGATGACCCTGCACATCGGCGCCGCCGCCGTCCGCGTCGCGCTGCGACCGCTCGGGCCCGACACCGCGCGGCTCACCCTCAACGCGCGGCTGGCGCTGCACGTCGGCGACACCGGCGTCCTGCGCGACCCGGAACGCCGCGCCATCGCGGGCGTCAGCGTCCTCGACGTCCGCCCCCCGACCCTGGTGCGGCGCGGCGCGGGGGCCGCCCGCGCCCGCGAGCTGGCGTCCTGGCCCGACCGCCCCGACGGCGCCGTGGTGCTGCGCCGCCACGGAGTCCTGCGCCGCGCCGAGCTCACCGGGATGGGCTGTGCGGTCCCGCCGGACGCCGTCCCGCTGAACGGCGAGTGGGTCGCCGACCCCGCCCACTGGGAGTCGCTGCGCGACCGCCTCGCCGCCGAGACCGCCCGGCACGCCGCCGAGCACCCCGGCGCCCCGGGACTTCCGCTGGAGACCGTCCGCCTGCGCCTCGGCCTCCCCGCCCGCGAGCTCGTCGCCGCCCTCGCCCGCCCGCCCCTCCGCCTCGAGTACGGCCGCGTCCACGGCCCCGCCACCGCCCCACCGCCCCCGCCCGCCGACGCCCCACCGGGCGATGCCGAACCCGCCGCCCCCGCCTATGGGGCCGAGCCCGTCCGTGGGGACGAGGCCGTTCGCGGGTCCGGGGCTGCTTGTGGGGCGGAGCGCGGCCGCGGGGATGAGTCCGCTCGTGATGGCGGGGCCGTTCCCGGGGTGCAGGCCGTCCAGGAGAGCGGGGGCGCCGGTGGGGGCGGGACCGGGCCGGGGGAGGCCGAGGGTGTGCCGGTGTGGGCGGACGGGGTGGCGCGGCTGCGTGCGGAACTCGCGGGGGACCCGTTCGGGGCGCCCGCCGCGGAGCGGCTCGCCGAGCTCGGGCTGACCGGGGACGCGCTCGCCGACGCCGCCCGCGCGGGGGCCGTGCTGCGGCTCGCCGACGAGGTCGTCCTGCTGCCCGGCGCCGACCGGGAGGCGCTGCGGATCCTGTCGGCGCTGCCGCAGCCCTTCACGCCCGACCAGGCAGGGGCGGCGCTGGCCGCGCCGCGCCGCGTCGCCGTCGCGCTGCTGCGGCACCTGGACGGGCTCGGACTGACCGAACGCCGCCGGTCCTGACGCCGGGGCGCCGGGGGAAAACCCGTTGAAACCGGACCGGTGGGTCTGGCGTCATAGAGCACGGTTCGGATCCCCCGGAAAAGGAGAAGGAATGCCGTACCAGACAATGAAGGGCGGCCGCGTTCCGATCCGGATGTGGACCGACCCCGCCACCGTCGAGGACCAGGCGCTCGACCAGCTCCGCAACGTGTCCGCGCTGCCGTGGGTCGAGGGGCTCGCGGTGATGCCGGACGTCCACTACGGCAAGGGCGCGACCGTCGGCTCGGTGATCGCGATGAAGGACGCCGTGTCCCCGGCGGCCGTCGGCGTCGACATCGGCTGCGGGATGACGGCCGCGAAGTCGACGCTGACCGTGGAGGACATGCCGGACGACCTGTCGGGCGTCCGCTCGCGGCTCGAGCGGGCGATCCCCGTCGGGCGCGGCGCGCACAAGGAGGCCGTCGACCCGTCCGCGCTGCCCGGCCTGAAGATGCGCGGCTGGTACGAGTTCTGGAAGAAGTTCGACGAGCTGCACCCGGCGGCGCACGCGAAGTTCGGCCGCGCCCGCCAGCAGATGGGGACGCTCGGCGGCGGCAACCACTTCCTCGAGCTGTGCGCGGACGACGACGGCGCGATCTGGCTCGTCCTGCACTCGGGGTCGCGCAACATCGGCAACGAGCTCGCGGCGCGGCACATCGAGGCGGCGCAGAAACTGCCGCACAACCAGGACCTGCCCGACCCCGACCTCGCGGTGTTCCTCGCGGGCACCGCGAAGATGGACGCCTACCGGCACGACCTGTTCTGGGCGCAGGAGTACGCGCGCCGCAACCGGGCGGTCATGATGGCCCTCGCGCAGAACGTCGTCACGCAGCGGTTCGGTGAGAAGCGCTGCCGCTGGGAGCAGGCGATCTCCTGCCACCACAACTACGTGGCGGAGGAGGAGTACGGCGGCGTCGAGCTGCTGGTGACCCGCAAGGGCGCGATCCGCGCGGGCGCCGGCGACCTCGGCATCATCCCCGGCTCCATGGCCACCGGGACGTACATCGTGCGCGGCCTCGGCAACGAGACGGCGTTCAACTCCGCGTCCCACGGCGCGGGCCGGAAGATGAGCCGGAACAAGGCCCGCAAGAACTTCACGGTCGAGGACCTCATCGAGCAGACCAAGGGCGTCGAGTGCCGCAAGGACGGCGGCGTCGTCGACGAGATCCCGGGGGCCTACAAGGACATCGAAGAGGTCATCGAGGCGCAGTCCGACCTGGTGGAGGTCGTCGCGCACCTGCGCCAGCTCGTCTGCGTCAAGGGCTGACCGGATGGCGGGGGCGGTGCAGCGGCCGGGCAACGCGCGGCGCGCGGACGACGGCATGAAGCTGCACCGCCGCGCCGTCCGGCTCGGCGGGCGGGCGCACACCGTCGTCGGGCTCCGGCCGGGTCGGCCGTGCGGTTCGGGACGAACCGGTTCCACGGGACCTGGCACGTGCTGTCGGACCGGCACGGCGCACGCGTCCTCGCCCGGATGCTGTGGGGACTGTCGTACCAGGCGCGGCCGGGCACGCTCCTGGTCGTCGACCTGCCGTTCCTCGTCCCGACGCCGTTCGACGCCGACCCGCCCGACCCGATCGTGATCGTCCCCGCCTGGTGCACCCCGTTCGGGCGGCGCGCCGCACGCGACCTCGCGCGGCGGCTGCCGCTGCGCGCCGCACCGGACGGGACCGTCCGGTGGCGCACCCACGGCCTGGACGCGGCGCTGCGGGACGAACCGGACTGGGTCGGCGAGTACTGGCGGCGGCCGGAGCGGAGCCGGGTGGAGCGGACGCACGACCTGCTCGTGCTCGCGCCCGCCACCCCGCGCGACGCACGCCTCTGGGCGATCGCAGCGGCCCGGCTCGACACGGCCGGGCCTTCCGGCATGGACTACACGTACCTCGGGGAGTGGGACCACGGCCACCCGGGCGAGATCCAGGTGTTCCGCGACTTCCACCGCGACGTGCGCCGGGCGCGGCGGGCGCGCGCCGAGGTCCTCGCCCGCCCGGACGCCCCCGCCGACGCCGAGGCGCTGCGGCCGCTGATCTGGCGGCGCGGCGCCGAACTGCGCGAGCCCGCTACGCGGACGGCGCGGCCCGCTCGAGGACCCGGTCGATGAACGCGGTGACGTCCCCGAGGACTTCGTCGCGGTTCGTCTCGTTGAACACCTCGTGGCGGGCGCCCGGATAGATCCGCTCGGTCAGGTCGGTGCCCCGCACCTCCTCGATGCCGGTGCGCGTGCCGTCCAGCGGGACCAGCCGGTCGTCGTCGCCGTGCAACCACAGCGTCGGCAGCGGCCCGAGCGGCCCGTGCCCGCCGATGCGCCGCAGGCACGCGTCCAGCGCCCGCACGGTCGGCTTCTTGAACGGGCCGTGCCACACCAGCGGGTCGGCGGTGTAGGCGGCGCCGACGGACGGGTCCCGCGAGAGCGTCGCGGTGTCGATCGGCTCGTCCGGCATGTCGTCCAGCGGCAGCAGGGCGTCGACGGTCCGCCACCGGCCCAGCACCGGTCCCGACAGGACCAGCGCGGCGAGGCCGTCGCCGTGCAGTTGGGCGTACCGCGTGGCGATCATCCCGCCCATCGAGTGGCCGATGAGGACCACCGGGACGTCCGGGTGGTCGTCGCGGGCGGCCTCCACGACCGTGTGCAGGTCCGCGACGACGTCCTCGTAGTCCTCGACGAGCACCCGTTCGCCCGCCGAGCGCCCGTGGCCCATGTGGTCGGGGCCGCACACGGTCGCGCCGTGCCGCACGAGCGCGTCGGCGACGTGCTCGTACCGGCCGAGATGCTCGCCGTAGCCGTGCGCGAGGACCGCGACGTAGCGCGGGCCGTCCGCCGGCCAGATCCGCGCGGTGATCGCACCCCGCACCCCGGCGAACTCCCATTCCCGTGCCTGCGCCACCGGTACCTCCTCGTCGTCGCCCTGGAGGATCCTCCAGGGACGCCCTCTCAAGATCAGAGAGATACCGTCTCCCGCGATGGAACGAATCGTCAACGCCCGGAATAGGGTGGGGTGATCTATCGGACGTTGGAAAGGGGCGCCCCGTGCTCGTCGACAGCTTCGGCCGCACCGCGACGGACCTGCGGGTCTCCCTCACCGACCGCTGCAACCTGCGCTGCTCGTACTGCATGCCGCCCGAGGGCCTCGACTGGCTGCCCCGGCCGGAGCTGCTCACCGACGACGAGGCGGTGCGGCTCGTCTCGCTCGGCGTCGAGCGGCTCGGCGTCCGCGAGGTGCGCTACACCGGTGGCGAGCCGCTGCTGCGGCGGGGCCTGCCCGAGATCGTCCGCCGCACGGCGGAGCTGCGCCCGCGCCCGCAGATCTCGCTGACCACCAACGGGATCGGCCTGGACCGGCTCGCCGCGCCGCTCGCCGACGCCGGCCTGGACCGCGTCAACGTGTCCCTCGACACCCTCGACCCGGCGACCTTCAAGCGGCTGGCGCACCGCGACCGGCTGGACGACGTCCTGCGCGGCCTCGCCGCCGCCCGCGCCGCCGGGCTCGCCCCCGTGAAGATCAACGCGGTGCTGATGCGGGGCGTCAACGACCACGAGGCCGTCCCGCTGCTGCGCTTCTGCCTCGAGCACGGCTACCGGCTGCGGTTCATCGAGCAGATGCCGCTGGACGCCCAGCACGGCTGGACCCGCGACGGAATGATCACCGCGGACGAGATCCTCGACCGGCTCGGCGCCGCGTTCTCCCTCGTCCCCGAGGACCCCGACGAGCGCGGCAGCGCCCCCGCCGAGAACTTCCTCGTCGACGGCGGCCCCGCGAGCGTCGGCGTCATCGGGTCGGTGACGCGCCCGTTCTGCGGCGCCTGCGACCGGGTGCGGCTCACCGCCGACGGGCAGGTCCGCAACTGCCTGTTCGCCACCGACGAGTCCAATTTGAGGGACGCGATGCGCGCCGGGGCGTCCGACGACGAGCTGGCCGACCGCTGGCGCGCCGCCGTCCGCGCCAAGCGCGCCGGGCACGGCATCGACGACCCGTCGTTCCTGCAGCCGGCCCGCCCCATGTCGGCCATCGGCGGCTGACGTGCCCGGATGGGACGCGGTGATCCTCGCCGGGGGACGCGCCCGCCGGTTCGGCGGCGCGGACAAGCCCGCGGCCCGCGTCGGGGGCCGCGCCCTGCTCGAGCACGTCGCGGCGGCCGCGTCCGGCGCGGCCCGCCTCGTCGTGGTCGGGCCGGCCCGCGACGTCGCGGTGGACGCCGTCCGCGTGCGGGAGGACCCGCCGGGCGCAGGCCCGGTCCCCGCGCTGCGCGCAGGGCTCCCCGAGGTCCGCGCCCCGCGCGTCGCGCTCCTGGCCGCCGACCTGCCGTTCCTGCGCCCCGCCCACCTCGCCCGCCTCCACGACGCCCTGGCGGGCTCGGCGCGCGGCGCCGTGCTCGTCGACGCGGACGGCCGGGACCAGTGGCTCGCCGGATGCTGGCGCACCGCCGCGCTCCGCACCGCCCTCGACGCCTACGACGGCGCGTCCCTGCGCGGCCTGCTCGCCCCCCTCGAGCCCGCCCGGGTCGCCCTGCCCGCCGGGGACCGCCCGCCCTGGTACGACTGCGACACCCCCGAGGCCCTCGCCCGCGCCCGTGCCCTCACCGACCCGGACCACCACTGACCCCGGCCCTCGCGCTGCCCGCCCACGCCCTGGCCGTCCTGCATCCGCCCTGCCCCGACCGCCTCGCCCCCGCCCCGACGAGCCCACCCAGGCCAGGCCGGCCAGACCAGGCTGGCCAGTAGGCCGGCCAGAGCAGGCTGCTCGGACGTGGCCGCTCGGAGCAGGCGGCCCAGACCAGGCCGCCCAGGCGGTCGGTGTCACTCGGCCGTGCGACCCGGCCGTGCGACCCGGCCGTGCGACCCGGCCGTGCGACCCGGCCGTGCGACCCGGCCGTGCGACCCGGCCGTGCGACCCGGCCGTGCGACCCGGCCG
>NZ_JBHTJA010000080.1:0-21120 GCF_042675525.1 Actinomadura sediminis | reverse complement strand
CCGTGCGACCGGGCCCGTGCCGCCTGGTCACACGGGCCTGGCCCGTGCGGCCCGGCCCGTGTGGTCGGCCTCCGGCGACCGGGGCGCGTGACGGGGCCGTGCGGCCCGATCGCGTCGTTCGGTCCGTGCGTTCGGGCCGCGTCATCGGGGCGCGCACGGAGGGCCCGGTCCGGGGCGGTGGGGTGGATCGTGCGAGAGTGGGCATCCAGTCGGAATCGCTTGGTGTCCGCGAAGGGGGGACCCATGTCCGTGCTCGAGGACTGGATCGGCGCGGCGTGCCGCGAACTGGGCTTGGACCGCGGCGACATCGACCGCGACCTGGTGCTCGATCTCGCCCGCGACGTCGCGCACGGCGTCGCGCGTCCCGGTGCGCCGCTGACCGCCTACCTGCTGGGGCTGGCGGTCGGGCGCGGCGCGCCCGCCCGGGACGCCGCGGCGCGGCTCACCGAGCTCGCGGAGGGCTGGGGCGGCGACGCGGAGCCGGGGCCCGCACCGGACGACGTGCCGCCGCCGGCGGCCGAACCGGTCCTCGACGAAGCCTGACGCCGGGGCCGGACGGGCCCGCTCTCGCGGAGGCGTCCCGGCCGTCGCGCGGACGCCGCCGCGGCGGGCGCCCCGCGGGCGAGCCCGTCAGACGCCGGGCTCGTCGCGTTCGGCGACCGGCACCACGTCCTTGAGGAAGTCGCGGCGGTCGAGGAAGGCCGACAGGCTCGCGCGGTGCTCGTCGCAGGCCAGCCAGATCTTCCGCCGGTCCGGCGTGTGGATCTTCGGGTTGTTCCAGCGCAGCGCCCACACCGCGTCGGCGCGGCAGCCCTTGGCGGAGCACAGCAGGTCGTCGGTGCGGGGATCGGAGGTCGATTCGGTCACCGGACCAGCGTGGCACACCCGGCGGCGCCGCGTTTGGCCCGGTGATCTCCGGAAAGGACCGGCCCGTGCACTCCGACCGCGCCGCCGGGACGGACCGGCGCTGGCATGCGCTCGCCGTGTGCCTCGTCGCGGCCTTCATGACGCTGCTCGACGTCAGCATCGTGAACGTGGCGCTGCCCACCATCCGGGACGGGCTGCACACCAGCGAGGCCGGGCTGCAGTGGATCGTGTCCGGTTACGCGCTGACGTTCGGGCTCGCGCTCGTCCCCGCGGGACGGCTCGGCGACGCCCGCAGCCGCCGCGCCGTGTTCATGTTCGGGCTGGCGCTGTTCACCGTGGCGAGCGCGCTCGCCGGCGCGGCGCCGGACGGCCTGTGGCTGATCGTCGCGAGGCTCGTGCAGGGCGTCGCGGGCGGCATCCTGAACCCGCAGGTGGCGGGCCTCATCCAGCAGTTGTTCCGGGGCGCCGAGCGGGGCCGGGCGTTCGGCGCGCTCGGCGCCGTCATCGGGCTCGCGACGGCGACCGGGCCGCTGCTGGGCGGCGGCCTCATCGCGCTGGCCGGGCCGGACGACGGCTGGCGGTGGGTGTTCTACGTCAACGTGCCGGTGGGCGTGGCGGCGCTCTTCCTCGCGCGGTGGCTGCTGCCCGCACCGGTCTACGGCGCCCGGCAGGGGCTGGACCCGCTCGGCGTGCTGCTGCTGGGCGCGGGCGTCCTGTGCGTGCTGCTGCCGTTCGTCCAGCACCAGCAGTGGCAGAGCTCCGTCAAGTGGCTGCTGATCCCCGCGGCGGCGGTGCTGATCGCGCTGTTCGTGCTCTGGGAGCGCCGCGCCCCCTCTCCGATGGTCGACCTGGCGCTGTTCCGGCGCCGCTCGTACGCGCTGGGCTCGACGATCGCGCTGCTGTACTTCGCGGGGTTCACCGCGATCTTCTTCATCTTCACGCTGTACCTGCAGAACGGGCTGGGCTACAGCGCCCTCGGGGCGGGCCTGGCCATCGCACCGTTCTCCGTCGGGTCGGGGGTCGCGGCCATCATCGGCGGGCGGGTCGTCGGCCGGTTCGGCCGCCCGCTCGTCGCCGCCGGGCTCGGCGTGGTCGCGGGCGGGCTCGCGGCGGCGTGGCTCGCCGTGGAACTGGTGCCGGGGGCGAACGCGGGCTGGGCGACCGCGCTGCCGCTGCTCGTCGCCGGGTTCGGCAGCGGCCTGGTCATCGCGCCGAACCAGACGATCACGCTGTCGGAGGTGCACCACGCCGAGGGCGGCAGCGCCGCGGGCGTCCTGCAGACCGGGCAGCGCGTCGGCACCGCCGCCGGGATCGCGTGGGTCGGGTCGGTGTTCTTCGAGACGGTCGCCGGGTCGGGCGACTGGGCCGCGGCGTTCCGGCACGGCCTCATCGTCATCCTGATGTTCGTGCTCGCGGCGCTGGCGGCGGCGGTCGCCGACGTGACCGGCTCCCGCCGCCGCGCGCGGGCCGGTTAACGCCTCGCCCGCAGGGCGGCGCGCAGGGCCAGGCCGAGGGCGGCGCCCGCGCCGAGCACGGCGCCGCCGAGGGCCAGGTTCTGCCGCCTGATCCGGGCGGGGATCCGCGCGTACGGCATCGTCGAGAACGACACCAGCTCGTAGCGGGACACGTAGCGGCCCGCCAGCCGCCGTTCCAGCGCGTGCTGCGCCGCCTGCTTCGCCCGGTAGACCGGCGACGAGACCCGGTCCCGCATCTCGACGAAGTTGTCGAGGGCCATCTCGGCGATCGCGTCGGTGTTGGGCTTGCGCCGCTCCTGGTAAAGGGTCAGCGCACGCGCCCAGTCGCCGCCGGTCTCGTCCAGGCACCGGTCGATCTCGATGCAGTCCTCGAACGCGCAGTTGGCGCCCTGCCCGAAGAACGGGACGATCGCGTGCGCGGCGTCCCCGAGCAGCGCCACGGCCGCCCCGGCGCCCCGCCGGACCCACGGTTCGCACCGGACGGTCACCAGCGACCCGACCGGGTTCCGCTCGTAGTCGTCCACCAGGCCGGGCATCAGGCCCGCGACGTCCGGATAGTGCTCGGCGAAGTACGCGGTGATCTCGCGGGGGCTCCGCAGCGCGGCGAAGTCGCTCCGCGGCCAGAACAGCGTGCAGGTGAACGACCGGTCGAGGTTCGGCAGCGCGATCATCATGGACGTCCCGCGCGGCCAGATGTGCAGCGCGTCCGGGTCGAGCGCGAAGTCCCCGTTCCGCGGCGGGACGGTCAGCTCCTTGTAGGCGTGCTCGAGGAAGTCCGCGTCGTCGTGCTCGAGCCGCAGCGACCGCCGCACCGCGCTGAACGCGCCGTCCCCGGCCAGGACGACGCCCGCCGGCTCCGGGGCGGCGTCCTCGAGCAGCACCGCGCCCGCCTCGGCGTCCACGCCGGTGACGCGCTCGCCGAACCGCAGCCTCACCCCGGGGGTCGCCTCGGCCGTGTCGAGCAGGAACCGGTTCAGCTCGGCCCGGCCGATGGAGTTGATGGCCCGCGCGCGGTCCGCGCTGTACGGCTGGAAGTTCGGCTCGCCGCCCTTCGGATGCACCATGCGCCCGTGCATGGGCAGCGCCCGCCGGAGCGCCCGCTCGCGCAGCCCCACCTGCTCCAGCGCCGCGAGACCGCGCGCCGAGATCGCCAGGTTGATGGACCGGCCCCGCTCGGCGCCCGCGACGCGCGGGTCGGGGCGCCGCTCGTACACCGTCACCGGGATTCCGCGCCGTCCCAGCAGCACCGCCAGCAGGCACCCCGCCAGCCCGGCGCCGACGATCGCGACCCGGTCCCCGTCAGCCGTCATGCGACGCTTCCCCCGCCGGCTCCGCGTCCTCCGCCGGTTCCGTCTGCGACCGGACCTCCCACAGGTCGGGGAACGCGGGCGCGAACAGCGTGGAGCGCAGGTAGTCGGCGCCCGCCGAACCGCCCGTGCCGACCTTCGCGCCGATCGTCCGCTCCACCATCTTCAGGTGCCGGTACCGCCACTCCTGGACGCCCTCGTCCACGTCGACGAGCGCCTCGCAGACCTCGGCGGCGGGGCCGCTCTCGTCCGCGTACACCGCCAGGAGCGCGCGCTGCACCCCCGGGTCGGGCTCCCAGGGCTCGGCGAAGTCCCGCTCGAGCGCCGCCACCGGGATCGCGTACCCGCGCCCGGCGAGGTAGCGAAGCAGCGAGTCCAGCAGCGACGGGCGGGACGCCGCCGCGCGCAGCCGCTCGTCCCCGCGCAGGTCCGAGGCGGGGAACGAGCGCCGCCCGAGCACCGCCTCGAGTTCGCGGAACTGGTCGCTCTGGAAGCCGCTGGAGCTGCCGAGCTCGCCGCGGAACGCGGCGAACTGCCGGGGCGTCATCGTCTCCAGCACGTCCAGCTGCCCGACCACGGTCTTGAGGATCTTGGCGATCCGGCGCGCGGTGTGCAGGGAGCCCGCGCTGTTCCCGTCCTCCAGGCGGCGCTGCAGCAGCGCGGCCTCGTGCAGGATCTGCTTGAACCACAGCTCGTACACCTGGTGGATGATCACGAACAGCAGCTCGTCGTGCGCGTCGGTCTTCGGCTCCTGGCACGACAGCAGCCGGTCCAGCCGCAGGTAACCGCCGTACGTCATCGTCGGCGAATCCGCCATCACCGCCTCCTTGCGACTCCACGGATGTGACCCGCAGCATATGGGAACGCCCATCGGTGCCCGGCACCCCGGTAAAACCCACATACCCGGCATACCGCCCGGACGTGGTGCCCGCGGTCGGGTTTCGTGTCGGTCCCCTGTGGCAGGATCGTCCTGTGACCAGCAAGTCCTCCGGCGACCAGCACCTGCGCGACCTCGCGCTGCTGCGCCGCGTCCGCGACCGGATCGACCGGGAGTACGCGCAGCCGCTGGACGTCGACGCCCTCGCGCGCGGGGTGAACATGTCGGCCGGGCACCTCAGCCGCCGGTTCCGGCGGGCCTACGGCGAGTCGCCGTACAGCTACCTGATGACACGGCGCATCGAGCGCGCGATGGCGCTGCTGCGCCGGGGCGACCTCAGCGTCACCGACGTCTGCTTCGCGGTGGGCTGCTCGTCGCTCGGCACCTTCAGCACCCGTTTCACCGAGCTGGTCGGGGTGCCGCCGAGGGTCTACCGGGCCCGCGCCGCGGAGGCGACGGCGGGGATGCCGTCGTGCGTGGCCAAGCAGGTGACGAGACCGGTCAGGAATCGAGAAGCGCCGCCGCGCCGGGCGCGCATAGCGTGACGGTCATGGACATCACCATTCACGCGAGCTTCCTTCCGCACGACGACCCGGACGCGGCGCTGGCGTTCTACCGCGACGCCCTCGGGTTCGAGGTCCGCAAGGACGTCGGCTACGAGGGGATGCGGTGGATCACGGTCGGCCCGCCCGGGCGGCCGGGCACGTCGATCGTGCTGTACCCGCCGGCCGCCGACCCCGGCGTCACCGACGACGAGCGCCGGATGATCGCCGAGATGATGGCCAAGGGCACGTTCGCGAGCGTCGTGCTGGCGACCCCCGACCTCGACGGCGTCTTCGACCGGCTGCAGGGGGTCGACGCCGAGGTCGTCCAGGAGCCGACGGACCAGCCCTACGGCGTCCGCGACTGCGCCTTCCGCGACCCGGCGGGCAACATGGTCCGCATCCAGGAGTCGAAGTGAGCGCTCCGGCCGCCGCGGCCGGGTGAGCGCCGGCCCGTGCCCCGCGGCCCGGCCGCGTCGTCGCCGCCGCGCACCGGCCGTCCACCGAGAGGACGCGGACGGCCGGTGCCTCCGCGCGTGCGCGGGCGGGCCCGGGACCGCGGGCCGCCGATCAGGTGGACAATGGCCGTCGCCGCGACCGCGCCGATGAGGCGGGCCGGGACGAGGCGACGCAGACGGGGGCCGCGACGGCGGCCCCGCCCGACACTACGGAGACACGATGACCATGGCCCAGAGGCCGGACGCGCGGCCGGACGCGGGGTCCGCCGCGTCGCACGCCGCCGACAGCCACGACATGATCCGCGTGCACGGCGCGCGTGTGAACAACCTCAAGGACGTCACCGTCGAGATCCCGAAGCGCCGGCTGACGGTGTTCACGGGCGTCTCCGGCTCGGGCAAGAGCTCGCTGGTGTTCGGCACGATCGCCGCGGAGTCGCAGCGGCTGATCAACGAGACCTACAGCGCCTTCGTGCAGGGCTTCATGCCGACGCCGGCGCGGCCCGAGGTCGACGTGCTCGACGGGCTGACGACCGCGATCATCGTCGACCAGGAGCGGATGGGCGCCGACCCCCGGTCCACGGTCGGCACCGCCACCGACGCCAACGCGATGCTGCGCATCCTGTTCAGCCGGCTCGGCGAGCCGAACATCGGCCCGCCCGCCGCGTTCGCGTTCAACGTGCCGTCGGTCCGGGCGAGCGGCGCGATCACGGTCGAGCGCGGCGACGGCAGCAAGGCCGTGAAGGCGACCTTCTCCCGCACCGGCGGCATGTGCACCCGCTGCGAGGGGCGGGGCAGCGTGTCCGACATCGACCTCGCCCAGCTCTACGACGACTCCAAGTCGATCTCCGAGGGGGCCTTCACCATCCCCGGCTGGAAGTCGGACAGCTTCTGGACGGTGCGGACCTACGCCGAGTCGGGGCTGCTCGACCCGGACAAGCCGATCCGGGAGTTCACCGAGAAGGAGATGCGGGACTTCCTCTACCACGAGCCGATCAAGGTGAAGGTCGAGGGCGTCAACCTCACCTACGAGGGGCTCGTCCCGAAGATCCAGAAGTCGTTCCTGTCCAAGGACCGGGAGGCGATGCAGCCGCACATCCGCGCGTTCGTGGACCGGGCGGTCACGTTCACCGCCTGCCCGGAGTGCGGCGGCACCCGGCTCACCGAGGCGGCCCGGTCGTCGAAGATCAAGGGGATCAGCATCGCCGACGCGTGCGCGATGCAGATCAGCGATCTCGCCGAATGGGTCCGCGGCCTCGACGAGCCGTCGGTGGCGCCGCTGCTGACCGCGCTGCAGGGGACGCTCGACTCGTTCGTCCAGATCGGGCTCGGCTACCTGTCGCTGGAGCGGCCGGCGGGCACCCTGTCGGGCGGTGAGGCGCAGCGCACCAAGATGATCCGCCACCTCGGGTCGTCCCTCACCGACGTGACCTACGTCTTCGACGAGCCCACCATCGGCCTGCACCCGCACGACATCCAGCGGATGAACGACCTGCTGCTGCGGCTGCGCGACAAGGGCAACACCGTGCTCGTCGTGGAGCACAAGCCGGAGACGATCGTCATCGCCGACCACATCGTCGACCTCGGACCCGGCGCGGGCACGGCGGGCGGCACCGTCTGCTTCGAGGGCACCGTCGAGGGGCTGCGGGCGGGCGGCACCGTGACCGGCCGCCACTTCGACGACCGGGCCCGGCTGAAGGAGACGGTGCGCAAGCCGACCGGCGCGCTGGAGATCCGCGGCGCGAACGCCCACAACCTGCAGGACGTCGACGTCGACATCCCCCTCGGGGTGCTCACCGTCGTGACCGGCGTCGCCGGGTCGGGCAAGAGCTCGCTGGTGCACGGGTCGATCCCCGCGGGCGCGGGCGTGGTGTCGGTCGACCAGAGCGCGATCAAGGGGTCGCGGCGGAGCAACCCGGCGACCTACACCGGGCTGCTCGACCCGATCCGCAAGGCGTTCGCGAAGGCCAACGGCGTGAAGCCCGCGCTGTTCAGCGCGAACTCCGAGGGCGCGTGCCCCGAGTGCAAGGGCGCGGGCGTCGTCTACACCGACCTGGGGATGATGGCGGGGGTCGCCACGGTCTGCGACGTGTGCGAGGGACGCCGCTTCGCGGCGGCGGTCCTGGACTACCGGTTCGGCGGCCGCGACATCTCCGAGGTGCTCGGGATGTCGGTGACCGAGGCCGAGGAGTTCTTCGGCGCCGGGGACGGGCGGATCCCGGCGGCCCACAAGATCCTGCGGCGGCTCGCCGACGTCGGGCTCGGCTACCTCACCCTCGGGCAGCCGCTCACCACGCTGTCCGGCGGCGAGCGGCAGCGGCTGAAGCTCGCCGTCCACATGGGCGAGAAGGGCGGCGTCTACGTCCTCGACGAGCCGACCTCCGGCCTGCACCTCGCCGACGTCGAGCAGCTGCTCGGCCTGCTCGACCGGCTCGTCGACGCCGGCAAGTCGGTCATCGTCGTCGAGCACCACCAGGCCGTGATGGCGCACGCCGACTGGATCATCGACCTCGGTCCCGGCGCCGGGCACGACGGCGGGCGGGTCGTGTTCGAGGGCACCCCGGCCGACCTCGTCGCCGCCCGCTCCACCCTCACCGGCGAGCACCTCGCGGCCTACGTCGGCGCCTGACCCGCGTTCCGCCCGCGCCGGCCGGCGCGGGCGGCGGTCAGTCCTCGACGTCGCCGGTGACGCGGCGGACGGGGTGCAGGGCGGCGCGGATGGCGGCGGCCCCTTCGGCGGGCAGCTCGGCGATGCCGAACCCGGACGCGTTCAGCGCGGCCGTCGCCTCCTCGGCGAGCTCGCGGCCCGCGGGGGTGATGGTCGCGAGCACGACGCGGCGGTCGTCGGGGGAGGGGGCGCGGCCGACGAGCCCGCGCCCCTCCAGCCGTCCGATCACGTTGGTGACGGAGGCGGGGTGGACCATGAGCCGGGTCCCCATCTTGCCCATCGGGAGGGTGCCGGAGCGGGCGAACGCCAGCAGGCGCAGCGCCTCGTAGGCGGCGAACGTGAGGCCGTACGGCTTGAGGACGGCCTCGATGCGGCTCAGCAGGAGCTGCTGGGCGCGCATCACCGAGGTGACGGCCGCCATGTGGTCGGCGTGCTCGGGCCAGCGGGCGCTCCACTGGCGGTGGGCCTCGGCGATGGGGTCGGGGGCGGGCATCGCACCACCGTATGTGGTCTTGACCGATTCGCGCACGGAAACTATTTTAGCTTCCAAATATTGGAAGTCCAAGGGTCCAAGGGCGGGCCCGAGGGGCGGGGGTGGAGACGGTGACGGGTTCCTCCGGTGAACTGCACGCTCCGGTGCATCCGGTGCGGTTCGTGACGGCCGCGGCGCTGTTCGACGGGCACGACGCGGCCATCAACATCATGCGGCGCATCCTGCAGTCCCAGGGCGCGGAGGTGGTGCACCTGGGGCACGACAGGTCCGTGCGCGAGGTCGTCGACGCCGTGCTGGAGGAGGACGCCCAGGGCGTCGCGATCAGCTCCTACCAGGGCGGGCACGTCGAGTACTTCGAGTTCCTCTCCCGCAGCCTCAAGGAGGCCGGCGCCGAGCAGGTCAAGGTGTTCGGCGGCGGCGGGGGCGTCATCGTGCACGAGGAGATCGCCCGGCTGGCGGCCTCGGACGTGCGCATCTTCTCCCCGGAGGACGGGCAGCGCCTCGGCCTCCCCGGCATGATCAACGAGCTGGTCCGCGACTGCGACGTCGACCTCGCCGCCGAGCCCGCGCCCGCGGACGCCGTCATCGCGGGGGACCGGCGGGCCCTCGCCCGGACGATCACGTGCCTGCAGGCCGGGCGGCTCCCGGACGCCGACCGCGACGCGCTCGCCGACGCCGCGGCGGCCCGGGCCGTCCCGGTCCTCGGCATCACCGGCACCGGCGGGTCCGGCAAGTCCTCGCTCACCGACGAGCTGGTGCGGCGGTTCCGCGTCGACCGGCGCGACGGGCTCCGCATCGCCGTCCTGGCCGTGGACCCGACGCGGCGCCGCGGCGGCGGCGCCCTGCTCGGCGACCGCATCCGGATGAACTCCCTGGACGGCGACCGCGTGTTCTTCCGGTCGCTGGCCACCCGGGGCGCCCGCGAACTGCCCGACGGCATCGCGGACGCGATCACCGCCTGCAAGGCGGCCGGCCACGACCTGGTGATCCTCGAGACGCCCGGCATCGGGCAGGGCGACGCCGCGATCGTCCCGCTCGTCGACACCTCGCTGTACGTGATGACGCCCGAGTTCGGCGCCGCGTCCCAGCTCGAGAAGATCGACATGCTCGACTTCGCCGACGTCGTCGCGATCAACAAGTTCGAGCGGCGCGGGGCGCGGGACGCGCTGCGCGACGTGTCGCGGCAGCTCGTCCGCAACCGGGAGGCGTTCGGCAGCCGCCCCGAGGACATGCCGGTGTTCGGCACCAGCGCCGCCACGTTCGACGACGACGGCGTGACCGCCCTCTACCAGCACCTCGGCGGTCTCCTCGCCGAGCACGGCCTGCCGGCCGCGGACGGTGTGCTGCCGAGGGTCGACACGAAGGTCTCGACCGGCGCCGCGACGATCATCCCGCCGAACCGCGTCCGGTACCTGTCGGACATCGCCGACACCGTCCGCGGCTACCACGCCGACACCGAGCGGCAGACGGCGGCCGTCCGGCGGGTGCAGCGGCTCGAGGAGGTCCGCGCCGAGCTCACCGACGCCACCGAGGTCGAGAGGCTGCTCGAGGACGCCCGCCGGGACGTCGACCCCCGCGACGCCGAGCTGCTCGAGCAGTGGCCATCGGTCGTGGAGTCCTACTCCGGGGACGAGCAGGTCGTGCGGATCCGCGACAAGGAGCTGCGCACGCCGCTGACCCGCGAGTCCCTGTCGGGCAGCCGCATCCCGCGCGTCGCCCTGCCCCGCTTCACCGACCACGGCGAGCTGCTGCGCTTCCTGCGCAACGAGAACCTCCCCGGGAAGTTCCCGTTCACCGCCGGGGTGTTCCCCTTCAAGCGCGACAACGAGGACCCGGCCCGGATGTTCGCCGGGGAGGGCGACCCGTTCCGCACCAACCGCCGCTTCAAGCTCCTGTCGGAGGGGCAGCCCGCGACGCGGCTGTCCACCGCGTTCGACTCCGTCACCCTCTACGGGCGCGACCCCGACGAGCGTCCCGACGTGTACGGCAAGGTGGGCACGTCCGGTGTGTCGATCGCGACGCTGGACGACATGAAGGCGCTCTACGACGGGTTCGACCTGTCCTCGCCCACCACCTCGGTGTCGATGACGATCAACGGCCCGGCGCCGACGATCCTCGCGTTCTTCCTCAACACCGCCATCGACCAGGGCCTCGACCGGTTCTACGAGGAGGAGGGCCGCGAACCGTCGCCCGAGGAGGCCGCGGAGATCCGCGCGCGCGTCCTGTCGACCGTCCGCGGCACCGTGCAGGCCGACATCCTCAAGGAGGACCAGGGGCAGAACACCTGCATCTTCTCCACCGAGTTCTCCCTGCGGATGATGGGCGACATCCAGGAATGGTTCATCGCCAACAAGGTCCGCAACTTCTACTCGGTGTCGATCTCCGGCTACCACATCGCCGAGGCCGGCGCGAACCCCATCAGCCAGCTCGCGTTCACGCTCGCCAACGGGTTCACCTACGTCGAGACCTATCTGGCGCGCGGCATGGACATCGACGACTTCGCACCCAACCTGTCGTTCTTCTTCTCCAACGGAATGGACCCCGAGTACAGCGTCCTCGGCCGCGTCGCCCGCCGCATCTGGGCGGTGGCCATGCGCGACCGGTACGGCGCCAATGAGCGCAGTCAGAAGCTCAAGTACCACGTGCAGACGTCCGGGCGCTCCCTGCACGCCCAGGAAATGCACTTCAACGACATCCGCACCACCCTGCAGGCGCTCATCGCCGTCTACGACAACTGCAACAGCCTGCACACCAACGCCTACGACGAGGCCGTCACGACGCCCACCGCCGAGTCCGTCCGCCGCGCCCTGGCCATCCAGATGATCATCAACCGGGAGTGGGGCCTGGCGATGAACGAGAACCCGCTGCAGGGCTCGTTCATCATCGACGAGCTGACCGACCTCGTCGAGGAGGCGGTGCTGACGGAGTTCGACCGGATCAGCGAGCGCGGCGGCGTCCTCGGCGCGATGGAGACCGGCTACCAGCGCGGCCGCATCCAGGACGAGTCGATCCTGTACGAGCACCGCAAGCACGACGGGTCCCTGCCGATCATCGGCGTCAACACGTTCCGCGCCCCGGACGGCGGCGACGGGACGCCCGACACGATCGAGCTCGCCCGCGCCACCGAGGAGGAGAAGCGCTCGCAGCTCCAGCGGGTCCGCGCCCACCGGGCGGCGCACCGAGACGAGGCCGCCGCGGCCCTCGCCGCCCTGCAGGACGCCGCCCGCTCCGGCGCGAACGTGTTCGCCGTCCTGATGGACGCGGCGCGGGTCTGCACACTGCAGCAGATCACCGACGCGTTCTTCGAGGTCGGCGGCCAGTACCGCCGCAACGTATGAGCGTGCCGGCCACGGACGGCGGCGTTCCGCGCGACGACACCGGCCACCCGGTCCCCGTCCCGGACCGGGTGCGCCGCGTCGTGTCGATCGTCCCGTCCCTCACCGAGACGGTCGCGGCGACCGCGCCCGGCCTGCTCGCGGGCGCCACCGACTGGTGCACGCACCCCGCGGACCTGGACGTCCCGCGCGTCCGCGGCACCAAGAACCCCGACGTGGACCGGATCGTGGCGCTGCGCCCGGACGTCGTCGTCGGCAACACCGAGGAGAACCGGCCCGCCGACGTGGACGCCCTGCGCGCCGCCGGGGTCCCGGTGTGGATGACGCGGATCCGGACCGTCGAGGAGGCGCTCGCCTCGCTGCGCCGCATGCTGGCCGAGGCGTGCCGCGTCCCCGTCCCGGCCTGGCTGGACGACGCCGGACGCGCGTGGGCGGCCGCCGCGCCGCCCGGCCCGGCCCGCGCCGCCGTGGTCCCGATCTGGCGGCGCCCGTGGATGGTCGTCGGGCGCGACACCTTCACCGGCGACGTCCTCGCGCGCCTCGGCGTCGCGAACGTCTACGCGGACCACCCGGAGCGGTACCCGAAGATCCCGATCGGGGAGCTGAACGCGTCCGGGGCGGACCTCGTCGTCCTGCCGGACGAGCCGTACCGGTTCACCGCCGACGACGGTCCGGAGGCGTTCCCCGGCCTCGACTGCGTCCTCGTGGACGGCCGGCACCTCACCTGGTACGGGCCGTCGCTCGTCGACGCGCCGCGCGTCCTGGCGGAGCGGCTGGGCCGCTGAGGGAGCCGGCGGCACCCCCCGCGGCCCGGCCGGTGCGTGCGCCGGGCGCGAAGCCGTCGCCGGGCGAGGCGCGGCCGTCCCGCCGAGACGCCGCGCGCCCCGGCCGCACGGGCGGCCGGGGCGCCGGACCGGCGGGCTCGCCGGGCGGGCCAGGCCCGGGGGCCGCCCGCCACGTAGAGGACCTGCCCGGAGACGAACGAGGCGTCGTCGCTCACGAGGAACGCGACCGTCCCGGCGATGTCCTCCGGGCGGCCGACGCGGCGCACCGGGATCTCCTTGGCCGCCGCGGCCTTGAAGTCCTCGAAGTCGACGCCGATGCGGGCGGCGGTCGCGGCGGTCATCTCGGTCTCGATGAAGCCCGGCGCGATCGCGTTCGCGGTCACCCCGAACCTGCCGAGCTCGAGCGCGAGGGTCTTGGTGAACCCCTGCAGGCCCGCCTTGGCCGCCGAGTAGTTCGCCTGCCCGCGGTTGCCGAGCGCCGACACCGACGACAGGTTCACGATGCGGCCCCAGCCCGCCTTCGTCATGTGCTCCTGCGCGGCGCGGCTCATCAGGAACGAGCCCCGCAGGTGCACGTTCATGACCGAGTCCCAGTCGTCGTCGGTCATCTTGAACAGCAGGTTGTCGCGGGTGATGCCGGCGTTGTTCACCAGGACCACGGGCGGGCCCAGCTCGGCCGCGATCCGCGCGACGGCGGCCGCGACGCCGGCGGAGTCGGCGACGTCGACGCCCACGGCGAGGGCCGTCCCGCCGTTCTCGCCGATCGCCGCGACGGTGCCCGCGCAGGCGGCCTCGTCGAGGTCGCAGACCGCGACGGCGAAGCCCTCGCGGGCGAGGCGGACCGCGACGGCGGCGCCGATGCCGCGCGCCGCGCCGGTGACGACGGCGACGCGGGGGCCGGTGGTGGTGTCGGTCATGGTGGCGCTCCCGTCAGACCTGGATGTCCTTGGCGATGATGGTCTTCAGCACCTCGCTGGTGCCGCCGTAGATGCGGCTGACCCGGGCGTCGGTGTACAGGCGCGCGATCGGGTACTCCAGGATGTAGCCGTAGCCGCCGTGCAGCTGCAGGCACTTGTCGACGACGCGCTGCTGCACCTCGGTGCAGAACAGCTTGGCGACGGCGGCGTCGGCGGGGGTGAGCTCCCCGGCGTCCAGCGCCTCGATCGCGCGGTCGATCAGGGAACGGGCCGCCTCCACCTCGGTGGCGCACTCGGCCAGGACGAACTTGGTGTTCTGGAACGACGACACGGTCTTGCCGAAGACCGTCCGCTCCTGCACGTACTTGCGGGCGAACTCGACCGCCGCGGCGGCGGACGCGTAGGAGCTGGTGGCGATGCCGAGCCGCTCCTCGGCGAGGTTGTGGGTGAGGTACTCGAACCCGCGGCCCTCCTCGCCGAGCAGGTCCTCGACGGGGACGCGCACGTCGCTGAACGACAGCTCGGCGGTGTCGGAGCTGCGCAGCCCGATCTTCTCCAGCTTGCGGCCGACCGCGTAGCCCTCGCTCTTGGTGTCGACGACCAGGATCGACAGGCCGGCGCGGCGGTTCTCGGGCGTGGCGGGGGAGGTGCGGGCGACGACCAGCATGCGGTCGGCGAGGACGCCGCCGGTGATGAACGTCTTGGCGCCGTTCAGGACGTAGTGGTCGCCGTCGCGCTTCGCGGTGGTCTGGATGCCGGCGAGGTCGGAGCCGGTGCCCGGCTCGGTCATCGCGATGGCGGTCATCATCTCGCCGGAGATGAACGGCGGCAGCCAGCGCTTCTTCTGCTCCTCGCTCGCGTACTTGAGCAGGTAGGGCAGGACGAGGTTGACGTGGACCCCGTAGCCGCCGAAGCTCACCCCGGCGCGGGCGCACTCCTCGGAGACGACGGCCTGGTACTTGAAGCTGGTCTCGCCGGCGCCGCCGTACTCCTCGGGCACCTGGATGCCGAACACGCCCAGCTCGCCGAGCTTGTTGTAGAAGTCGCGGGGCGGGTGGCCCGCGGCCTCCCACTCCTCGTAGTAGGGCGCGACCTCGGCCTCGATGAAGGCCCGGATCGTGTCGCGGAAGGCTTCGTGGTCCTCGTTGAACAGGGTGCGGCGCACGCTGTGCCCCTTTCGCGGTAACTGCGGTACGGCGGAGAACGCGTCACCGGCGGAACGCCGGCCGTATTCGAACTTCGTTCTAGAACGGCATTATAGCGTTCGTGGACGGACGGTCCCGCCCCCGGGCGCTCGGGCGCGCAGGAGCGGACGGGGGGAGCGGCTCGCCCGACCCGGCGGTCACGAGTGTGACGCTGGTCTCACCAAGGCCGGTCCGTCAAGGGGGCGGCCCGGTAGACGACCCGGGTGCCGGCGCTGCGGCGCCGCCTCGCCGCCGGTTCTTGCGTGAACACGCTCGGCCGCTGGGCGGGTCGTCCGGGAATGGATCGATCGCGCTCCGAACGAGCGCCCGCCAATTCGTCCCGCCGCCGTACGGGAGTCGTTCAGGAAAGGTTCGGACGGCGAGGGTTTCGGTTCCTGGCCGCACCAGGACACGGACGGCTGTTGCGCGGACGACCGGGATGTGCCGGGGCGCTCGGGGCCCCGTGGCGGGCGTCAAGATCGGGGCACGGGCCGGTCATGGCGGCGTCCCCGGACATGAAAAGCGGCGCCGGGTGGATACGGGGGCAATCCACCCGGCGCCGCATCATCGGTGTTCCGACGGGGGCCCGGAACACCGGCACGGGCGCTCCGACGGGGGACCAGAGCGCCGGTACAAATCGTACACCGAAACCCCCCGCGGTTAGTCAAGAGAATGTCACGACCCGATTTCTGGTCGCTGTCCGGAAATCCGCTTCTGTTCGGGCCCGTGGGCGTCGTCGAACCGCGCGGCGGGCGTCGGCTCCCGGCCGCCGTTCGCGAAGATCACGCTGACGTAGGGCAGGAACAGCGCCCCGACGACCATCAGGCCCACGAGCCAGAACGGGGCACCGGCGATCGCGCTGAGCACCGCGCCGACGAAGCACCCCGTCCGGACCGCCATGGACACCAGGTAGCGGCGCTGCCGGTATCCGATGTCCTCCGACATCGGCCGGGGCGCGTTGGTGACCGTGTAGACCTGCTCGGTCTCCCGGCGGTGATTGAGCTTCACGTTTCCAAGGTAAGCCCATGACGTCCGACATACGACAGTAGGACGGTCAAGACATCGGGAGGATCGAGATGACCGATCGCACCTACCGGGTGACGGAGATCGTGGGCACCTCGCCGGAGTCGGTGGAAGCCGCCATCCGCAACGGCATCAAGCGCGCGAACGAGACCCTGCGCCACCTGGACTGGTTCGAGGTGAAGGAGGTCCGCGGGCAGATCGAGGACGGCGACGTCGCCCACTACCAGGTCACGATGAAGATCGGTTTCCGCCTCGAGGACGCCTGAGGCGCACGGTGCGGCACGGCCGGGCCCCGGGACTCCGGAGGCCCGGCCGCGCCGTCCTCGGCGCCCCTGAGGACGCCTGGGACTCTAGGACGCCCGGGGCCCTAGGACGCCCGGGACTCTAGGACGCCTGGGAAACCGTGGACATGTTGAAGTCCGGCACCCGCAGCGCCGGCATGGCGGCGCGGGTGAAGTAGTCCGACCACTCGCGCGGCAGCGTCGGCTCGGTCCGGCCGGTCTCGGCGATCCGGCCCAGCAGGTCCACGGGGCTCTCGTTGAACCGGAAGTTGTTGACCGCCCCGACGACCTCGCCGTCCTCGACGAGGTACACCCCGTCGCGGGTGAGGCCGGTCAGCAGCAGGCTCTGCGGATCGACCTCGCGGATGTACCACAGGCAGGTCAGCAGCAGCCCCCGTTCGGTGCGGGCGACCATCTCCTCCAGGGACGCGCCGCCGTCCGGCCCCCGCATCGCCAGGTTGTCGATCGGCGGGGTGACGGGCAGGCCGGTGCGGTCCGCGGAGTGCCGCGTCTGGGTCAGCGCCGTCAGCTCGCCGTCGCGGATCCAGTCGGTGGCGCCGAGCGCGACGCCGTTGTCGAACACCGACGACTCCCGGCCGGACGCGTGCGCCACGACGAACGGGGCGCACTCCATGCCCGGCGCGGCCGGGTCGCTCGACAGCGTGACCGGCACGCTCGACAGCCGCTCGCCGACGCGGGTGCCGCCGCCCGGCGAGCTGAACACCGTCCGCCCGTCGGCGGCGTCCTGCGCGCCCGCCGACCAGTACAGGTACACCATGAGGTCGGCGACGGCGCTCGGCGGCAGGATCGCCTCGTAGCGCCCGGCGGGCAGGTCGACGCGCCGCTTCCCCCAGTCCAGGCGCCGCGCGAGCCCGGCGGCGAGGCCGTCGACGTCGACGTCGGCGAAGTCGCGGGTGCCGACGCCCGCCCACGCCGAGCCGCCCTCGCCCTTGGCGTTGAGCTCCAGCAGCCCGGTCGGCTGATCGTGGCGGGCGCGCAGCCCGGCGGAGCTCCCGACGAACGTGGACGTCAGCACGTGGTTCGCGAACCCGTACAGCCGGCGCCCGGCGGCCTGCGCGGCGGCGAACGACTCGCCGAGCGCGGGCGCGACCCGCTCGAACACGCCGATGCCGGTCTCGGCCGGGTCGGCGTCCCAGTCGCCGGACCCGGCGGGCGCCGCGGCGACGAGCGGGGCGGCGTCCTCGGCGGGCGCGTTCCCGGCGGCGTCGGCCTCGGCGGCGCGCACCAGGTCCTCGATGTCGCCGGCGCCGACGGCCGACCGCGACACGACGCCCGCCGCGACGCCGCCGCCGGTCTCGCGCAGCGCGATGACGGTGAGGCGGCTGGAGCGGGTGACGCCGTTGGTGGTGAGGGTGTTGCCGGCCCACCGCAGGTTCGCGGTGCCGGTCTCGTCGGCGATGACGACGCAGTCGTCGGCGCGCGACAGCTCGAGCGCCTTCTCGACGGCGTCCTGCGGCCTGATCGTGCTCACTGCCCGCCCTCCTTCACCGTGTTGAGGATGTTGACGCCGCGGAACAGCGCGGACGGGCAGCCGTGGCTGACCGGCGCGACCTGCCCGGGCTGGCCCTTGCCGCAGTTGAACGCGCCGCCCAGCACGTACGTCTGCGGGCCGCCGACGGCCTCCATGGAGTTCCAGAACTCGGTGGTGGTCGCCTGGTAGGCGACGTCGCGGAGCTGCCCGGCGAGGCGGCCGTTCTCGATCCGGTAGAAACGCTGCCCGGTGAACTGGAAGTTGTACCGCTGCATGTCGATCGACCAGCTCTTGTCGCCGACGATGTAGACGCCGCGCTCGACGCCGCCGATCAGCTCGTCGGTGGACGGCCCGTCCGGCGCGGGCGCCAGCGACACGTTCGCCATCCGCTGGATCGGCATGCTGGACGCGGCGTCGGCGAAGGCGCACCCGTTGGAGCGGCCGGCGCCGGTGAGGCGGGCGATGCGCCGGTCGGTCTGGTAGCCGGTGAGGACGCCGCCCGAGATGATGTCGAACGACTGCGTGGCGACGCCCTCGTCGTCGTACCCGATGGTGGCGAGGCCGTGCTCCGCGGTGCGGTCGCCCGTCACGTTCATGACGTCCGACCCGTACCTCAGCTCACCGAGCAGGTCGGGGGTGGCGAACGAGGTGCCCGCGTAGGCGGCCTCGTAGCCGAGGGCCCGGTCGAGCTCGGTGGCGTGCCCGATCGACTCGTGGATGGTCAGCCACAGGTTGGACGGGTCGACGACGACGTCGTAGCGGCCCGGCTCGACGGACGGCGCGGCGAGCTTCTCGGCGAGCAGCTCGGGGATGCGCGCCAGCTCGCCGTCCCAGTCCCAGTGCGCGCCGGTCAGCCACTCCCACCCGTATCCGGCGGGCGGCGCGATCGTCCGCATCGTGTCGAACGCCCCGCCGGCGATGCCGACGGCGTTGACGACGGGGTGCAGCCGCACCCGCTGCTGGGTGGTGACGGTCCCGGCGAGGTCGGCGAAGAACTTGTTCTCCTTGACCTGCAGCAGCGTGGCGTCGACGTGGTCGACGCGGTCGTCGGCCAGCAGCCGCCGCGACCAGTCGGTCAGCAGCGCGACCTTGTCGCCGGTGGGGACGGCGAACGGGTCGGTCTCGTACGCCGACACCCACGTCCGTTCCCCGTGGACGGGCTCGGGCGCCAGCTCGATGGGCTCGCGGTTGACGGGACGGGCGACGGCGGCGACCTCGACGGCCTGCTCGGCGACGCGGGCGGCGCCGCCCGGCGTCAGGTCGATGCCGGCGGCGAACCCCCAGGTGCCGTCCTTGACGACGCGGACCGACAGGCCCACGTCGTCGGCGTCCAGCGCGGTCTCCAGGGCGGCGTCGTGCAGGCGGAGGGTCTGGCTGCGGATGCGCTCGAGGCGGAAGTCGGCGTGCTCGGCGCCCAGTTCGCGGGCCCGGGTGAGGGCCGCGTCGGCCAGCGCGCGCAGCGGCAGCGCGGTGAAGGCGGGATCGATGTCATGCACCCTTGGCAACCTACCGCCAGGGCCGCCGCCCCGGCCCGCAAGCACGCCCGAACAAACCGGCCTCGGCGGATCTTGTCGGTTCGGCACATCTCCTCGCCCCGCGGGGGCCGCTAGGTTGGTGCGCTGTATCACCGGACGACGGGTCACGACGGCCCGCGCGCCGCAACAAGTCGACGAGAGGGTCGTGATGAGTCGCTCTGTCCTCGTGACCGGGGGTAACCGGGGCATCGGCCTGGCCATCGCCCGCGAGCTCGCCGCCGCGGGAGACGCGGTCGCCGTGACGTACCGGTCGGGCGAGCCGCCGGAAGGGCTGTTCGGCGTCAAGTGCGACGTCACCAGCGCCGAGGACGTGGACGCGGCGTTCGGGAAGGTCGAGGCGGAGCAGGGCCCGGTCGAGGTCGTCGTGGCCAACGCGGGGATCACCAAGGACACCCTCCTGGCGATCATGAGCGAGGAGTCGTTCACCTCGGTCCTGGACACCAACCTCACCGGCGCGTTCCGCGTCGCCAAGCGCGGCGTGAAGGCGATGATGCGCAAGCGGTCCGGGCGGATCGTGCTGGTGTCGTCGGTCGTGGGTCTGATGGGCTCCCCGGGGCAGGCGAACTACGCGGCGTCCAAGGCCGGCATGGTCGGGTTCGCGCGGTCGCTGGCCCGCGAGCTGGGGTCGCGCGGCATCACGGTGAACGTGGTCTCGCCCGGGTTCGTCGACACCGACATGACGCAGGCGCTCACCGAGGACCAGCAGAAGGGCATCCTGTCGGCGATCCCGGTGGGGCGGATGGCGCGGCCGGAGGAGATCGCCAAGGCCGTCCGGTTCGTGGCGAGCGAGGACGCCGCCTACATCACCGGGGCCGTGATCCCGGTCGACGGCGGCCTGGGAATGGGGCACTGACGCATGGGCATCCTCGAAGGCAAGCGCATCCTGGTCACCGGCGTCCTCACCGACGCCTCGATCGGGTTCCACATCGCCCGGATCGCGCAGGAGCAGGGCGCCGAGGTCGTGCTGACCGCCTACCCGCGGCCCAGCCTCACGCAGCGCACCGCCAAGCGGCTCCCGTCCGGCCCCGACAACGTGCCGCCGGTGCTGGAGCTGGACGTCACCAACGCCGAGCAGCTCGAGGGACTCGCCGACGACCTGCGCGACGCGGGTTTCGACCGGCTCGACGGCGTCGTCCACGCGATCGGGTTCGCGCCGCAGACCGCGCTCGGCGGCAACTTCCTCGACACCCCGTGGGAGGACGTCGCGACGGCGGTGCACGCGTCGACGTACTCGCTGAAGTCGCTGACGACGGCGTGCCTGCCGCTGATGAAGGACGGCGGCTCGGTCGTCGGCCTCGACTTCGACGCCACCAAGGCGTGGCCCGTCTACGACTGGATGGGCGTCGCGAAGGCGGGCCTGGAGTCGTGCGCCCGCTACCTGGCCAAGTACCTCGGCCCGCAGGGCATCCGCGTCAACCTCGTGGCGGCGGGGCCGCTCGGCACGATGGCCGCCAAGAGCATCCCGGGGTTCGAGGGCATGACCGAGATGTGGCCGAAGGCGGCCCCGCTCGGCTGGGACATCAAGGACTCCGAGCCGACCGCCCGCGCCTGCGCGATGCTGCTGTCGGACTGGTTCCCGGCCACCACCGGCGAGATCGTCCACGTGGACGGCGGCCTGCACGCCATCGGCGGGGTCGCCGGCTGACCCTCGGGCGTCCGTCCGGGCCCGGCTCCCCGCCCTGGGGGGCCGGGCCCGCGGCGTTTCCCGGCCGGGACGGGGCGTCGGGCGGGTTCAGCGGCGGGCGCGGTCCCGGTTCCCGCTCCGATAGCGGGCGGGCGCCGGGGCGTGGCGCGCGCGCAGGACGCGCCCGGCGACGTTGAGGTGGAGGGCTGCGACGGCGGCCGCCGAGACGGCCGCCGCGGCGACCCACGCGGCCTTGTCCG
>NZ_JBHTJA010000079.1:0-32250 GCF_042675525.1 Actinomadura sediminis | reverse complement strand
GGGCGCTCAGCTCCGCACGCCCGTCCGAACCCGCCGCAGCGTGCGCGGGGGGCGGGGGGCCGCCCGGCCCGGCGGGCGGAGGGGTCGGAGAGGGCCAGCGTCGCCACGCGCAGATCGCACCGGCGGGCCGGCTCGGGGACGCCCGCCGCCCGGGCGGCGTCGCGGACGGCCACGGCCAGGTCGAGGGTCATGGACGGGACGCGCGGCACCAGCGCGCGCCACGTCCAGTCGGGCAGCGCGGGGCGCCGGGCGGCGAGCAGCGCCGCGAGCCCGCGTTCCTCGTCCGCCGTCACCGCCGCGGACGGCCGGCAGAGCGCGAGCAGGACGGCGGCGGCCTCGGTCCCGAGGCCGTCGAGCTCGGCGAGTTCGGCCAGCGCGTCGAGGCCCGCGAAGTCGGCGTCGCGCCAGCAGGCGGTGACGGTGCGGGCCTGCCGCGACGCGGGACCGTCCGGGACGCCCTCGCGCAGATCGACGGCCAGGGCGTGGGACGCGTGGTGCCGCACGTCCGTCCACACGCCGGGCGTCGTGCCCACGAGGTGCTGGGCGGCGCGCTGCGGGTCGGCGCTGTAGGTCACGAACGTCAGCCGTTCGGCGGCCGCGACGGGCAGCGAGTACGACACCAGCGCGATCCAGCGGGCGATCGTGTCGGCGTCGTCGGCGACGAGGACCACCCGGCCGTCGCCCGCCGCGATGCGCTCGCCGACCGCGGCGGCGAGGACGCCGAGCGTCCCGAACGGGTCGGCGGGGCCGGACGCGGGCAGCCAGCGGGCGAGGTCCTCGGGGGCGAGCGCCGCGCCGGGCGGCAGCTCGTCCAGCTCGTCCAGCCGGTCGCCGGGGGACGGGAGCGCCGCCCAGATCGGCGACCGCCACAGTTCCGCCGGGCGCACCCCTTCGAGCTCCTCGGGCTCGGCGATCACGGCGTGCCCGAAGAAGTTGCCGTAGCGGCCCGAGTAGTCCCGCCCCAGGTAGCGGCACCGCACCAGGACGGGACGGCCGTCGACCCGGTCGTACAGCAGCGACACCGGGAACCGGTCGAGTTCGGCGTCGCCCGGTTCGGCCGGGGCCTCCGGCGGCGGACGGTACGACAGGTGCGGCAGCACGCCCGCGCGGGCGCCCTCGGGCAGGCCGGGGGTCCCGGCGACGAACTGGAACCCGGACCGTCCGGTGGGGCCGCGCCGCACGGACGTGTAGTGGAGCTGCCACGCCATCGTCACTCGCCTTCCGGACGAACACCGTCGAGCATCCCGAACCGGTACAGCAGCCACAGGAGCGGATCCTCGGCGCGGTGCGGGCGGACGCCGCCCGCGCCGACCCGCCCGTCCTCGGGGACGCCGCCGAGCGCGGAGAGCGCGAAGAACGCGTGGTCGGCGTACTGCTGCCCGAGGTAGGTGTCGAGCTGCCCCGCCTGCCAGTCGTGCAGCAGCGCCCGCACCTGCTCGTGCACGGCGTCGCGGTCGTCGAGGTCGAGGACGCCCGCGCCGGTCCGGGTCCGGTGCAGCGCGGACTGCCGCAGCAGGTCGGGGCGCAGCGCGTCCATCTTGGTGAGGGCGACCGCGACCGGGACGGGCAGCGGCTCGCCGGGCCGGCCGCCGTGCCGCCCCCGCAGCGCGTCGGTGACGCGCGCGATGACGTTCAGCGGCTCGCTGTCGGGGTCCTCGCCGGGGACGCGCGGGGCGGGCACGGCGTCGCGCAGCCCCGGCCGCGCGCCCGGCAGCTCCAGCGGATCCACCAGGAAGATCACCGCGTCGGCGGCCTCCAGGTAGCGCAGGTGCAGGTCGGTGACCTCCCGGCTGCGCAGGTCCTCCCCGGCGGTGTCGAACAGGACGAGCGCGAGCGACTCGTTGCGGGCCCGCGCGAACCGGCTCCGGCGGGTGCGGGTCAGCAGGTAGACGAGGGGTTCGCGGGGGCTCGTCGCGGCGGACGCCGTCGTGGGCAGCAGCCGCCGATCCTCCAGCAGCGGGCGCGCGAAATCGCGCTTGTACCGTTCGATGGTGCGGTCGTCGCACGCCACCAGGGACGCGTCCAGTTCGGTGCCGACCCGGTTCATCAGCTCGTGCAGCAGCACCGCGATGTAGGTGCTCTTGCCCGCGTTCTTCGCCCCGACCAGCGCGACGATCCGGCCGGGGGAGTCGCGGTACGCCGGCGGCAGCGGGTTGTGGCAGCGCGGGCACACCCGGTTCCCGGTCGGACGGCCGCAGCCGGGGCAGTCGGCGCGGCCCGCCTGCGCGGCGCGGCGGTCCGGCGGGTCGAACACCGGCGGCAGCGACGCGCCCGCCGTCGACCCGGTGTACGCGGCGAGCGCCTCGTCGAGCACGGGCGCGCACCCCTGCTGCCGCCCGGCCCGCCCCCGGCACCGGAACGGGATCCGCCGCGGCTCGGCGGACGCGAAGCAGTACGGGCACGTCACCTCCCGGCGCCCGCCCGGCAGCCCCGGCAGCGGCACCCGCGCCAGCCCCGCCCGCGCCAGCCCCGCCCGCGGCCCGGGCCCGGTCATCGCCGCACCCGCAGCCGGTCGACGGGCGGGTCGGCCAGCTCGACGTCGTCGTCGGCGGTGAAGCAGCGCAGCCAGTACGGGCCGGCGGCGTGCGGCGCGGGCGCCGACAGCTCCCCGGGGACCGGCACCTGCTCCCACGCCCGCAGCGTCTCCCCGTCGCCCGCGCGGCGCGGCATCACGCGCCCGGGCCGCAGGACGAGCGACAGCCGGCCCACCCGGACCGGGCGGGACGCCGTCAGCCGGATCGTCAGCGACCGCCGCCACGGCGGGCCCGACCGCACGACGTCGTACCGCACGACCGTGCGCGCCGCGACGGCCGCCGTCACCGGCGGCCCCGTCGTGCGGGCCCCGCCGACCGTCCCGGCGGACGCGAGCGTCACCTCCACCGCCGCGTCCTCGGGCGCGGGCACCCGGACGCCGCCGTGCGCGTCGTACGCGGCGCGGCTCACCGCCGCGCGTTCCGGCGCGGCGCCCGCCACCCGGTGCACCAGCTCGATCTCGGTGACGTCGCGCGGCCAGTCGAACCCCACGTGGACGTGCCCGCCGCGCCGCTCGGCGACCACTCGGCGGGGCGGCGGCAGGTTCACGTGCCGGTGCGCGGCGCCGATCGCGGCGGTGCCCTCGGCGACCGTCACCGCGACCAGCCAGCCGCCCGCCCCGGGCCGCACCGCCAGCCGCCCCTCGCCCGGGGCGCTCCCGGCGGTCTCCGGGACCCGCCGCGTCGCCCGCCGCACCTCCTCCAGCGGGACGAGGGCGCTGCGCGGCCACGGCGGCTCGCCGTCCGCCAGCACCAGCTCCGCCCGGCCGTTCGCGGGCGGCGCGAACCGCACCCGGACCAGCCCCGGGTCGCCCGGGTCGGGCTCGGCGGCCAGCTCCATCACCGGGTCGGGCGGCGCGCTCGGCGTCACCGCCGCCCGCACGCCCGGGGTGACGACCTCGCGCCCGTCCCCGTCCAGGTAGACGGCGCTGATCCGGTAGACGTGGGCGCGGCCGTTCGGCACCCGCTCGCCGAACCCGTCGCGCCCCGCGGGCACGACCGTCCCGTCCCGGACGACCAGTATCCGGGCCGCCTCCGCCGGGGCCCGCCACCGGCCGGTGACGCGGCCGTCGCCCGGCACCAGCTCGACGCCGGACGGCTCCGGCCGCACCACCACGGGGCCCGCGACCGCGGGCGGCGCCGCCGCCTCGCCCCGCACCGCGACGACCCCGTAGTACAGCGGCGCGTTCACCGGCGGCTCCGGGTCCAGCCCGCCCCGCACCGGACGCCCGTCGGCCGGGCCCCGCGGCGGACGTCCGCGCCGCCGCACCACGTGGTACAGCACCTCGCCCGCCGTCGACGGCGACGGCTCCCACGACACCCGCACCGCGCCGCCGGCGTGCCCGTCGCCGTACTCGACGTCGGCCCGCACGGACGGGACGGGCGCGGGCGGGAGCCGCCGCTGGTGCTCGGCCGCGCCCGGCAGGTCCCGCACCAGCCGGAGCGCGTCGGCCAGCAGCCGCCAGGCCCGGTCCGGGTCGCGTTCGGCGGCGGCCGTCTCGCGCAGCCGCAGCGCCGTGTCGAGCCGCCGCCGCGCCTCCGCCGCCAGCAGCCGCTCCTCCGGCGGGTCCCCGCCGCCGTCGGGCGCCGGGACGTCCGACGCGTCCGCCAGCTCGGCCGCCGCGAACACCTCCCCGGCGTCCAGCAGCGCCCGCAGCCGGCCCGCGACGCCGCCCCGCCCGCCGGCCGCGTCGGGCCCGTCCTCCCGCAGGTCCAGGAACACCAGCCGCCGCGCGTCCCCGGCCGCGACGCCCAGGTCCTCGGCGGCGTGCCGCAGCAGCCCCCGGTCCGACGCCAGCTGCCGGAACCGCTCCCGCAGCCGGTCCACGATGTCGTACCGCAGGAGCTCGGCCGGGTCGGCGACCGACCGCAGCGCCGCCAGGACCGTCTCGGCGTGCGTGGTGCTCGTGTCGCGGGCCCGCCGCGCCCACCGCTCGCCGGCCGCCGCGACCGCCGCCGGGGCCGGGCGCGGCGCGCGATCGGCGCCGCCGCCGGGGGGCGACAGGGCGAACCCGTCGAGCACGTGCATCGGGCCGATCGGCCGGTCGCCGAACAGGAACCCGGCCAGGTGCCGCTCGCCCAGCACGTCGAGCGACTCCCGCACCTTCCGGAACGCCGGGTAGGGCGGGGCCGCCGGCAGCGGATCGGGCTCGCGCACCTCGATGCCGTCCGCGGCGGCGAGCCGGGCCAGCTCGTCCGCCGCCATCCCCCCGGCCCGCGCGATCGCCGCGACCTCGCCGGGCGTCGCCATCCGCGGTGCGCCCGCCGCGTCCACCAGCCGCGCCCGCGTCCCCGCCCGGCGCCGCTCCGCCCGCTCCGTCCCGCCGTGCAGCCGCTCCGCGAGGCCGCGCAGGTCGCCGCGTTCGGCGGCGGCGAACAGCGGCGCGAGCGTCCGGTGCTCGGCCTCCAGCCGGTCGATCAGGCGGCGGTACTTCAGCTGCCCGCGCGCCCGCCGCCAGCACTGCCGCACCTCCCGGACCCGCGCCGTGACGGCGTCCGGCTCCAGCGGGTCGGGCAGCGCGTAACGGACGCGCAGGTCCTCGGGCGGCTGGTCGCCCGAGGCCCGCGCGGGCTCCAGCACGTCCCGGCGGTACTCCTCGTCGAACGTCACGGCCGCTCTACCTCCTGTGGGGGCGACCCCCGACCCCCTCCGGCACCTCCATGAGCGAACTGCGGTCGCCGCGCTCCGCACGCCCGGACACGCGGCCCGGGCCCGTCCTCAGCTCACCCTGACCCGGGAGAGGGCCTTGCGCGAACGCTCGACCTCTTCCTCCGACATGCGGCCGACGTCCACCTTCAGGTCGAGCCGCTCGCCGGTCTCCTTCTCCACCGCCGTCACGTTCAGCAGCCCGGACGAGTCGAGCGCGAACGTCACCTCGACCGGCCAGCCCGCCTCCTTGCCCGGCGGCACCCGGATCTCCCCGGTCGCGATCTCGTTGTTGTCGCCGAGTTCCGGCGACTCGACGCTGCCCGCCTGCTCCATCACCCGGATGTCGGCGGACGTCTGGTCGTCGTAGACGGTGAAGAAGTCCTCGGTCTTCGCCGCGGGCAGCTCGTCGTTCGCGTGCACCAGGTGCGCGACGCTCTCGTCGCCGCTGTCCCGGTCCACCACGACGATCCCGAACGCGTGCGACGCGACCGTCCGGATCCGCCGTCCCGCGATCTGCTTCTGCTGCTCCGCCGACAGCCCCGCCCGGATCGCCATGTCGGCCGCGCGCTCCGCGGCGCCCTCCCGCACCAGCCGCCGGTACGTCTCCTCGAACGCGTACAGCGCCGCGCCCTTCGCCACCGCGAGGTCGGGGTCCTGCAGCCGGGGGATCATGCCCAGCTCGGTCTCCAGCCGCGCCGCGACCACCGGCATCTTCGTCGAGCCGCCCACCAGGACGAGGTCGTCGTAGTCGTGCACGCCCTTGTCGGCGGCCGCCGCGAGGGTCCGGCCGGTGATCTCGACCGTCCGGTCCAGGAGGTCCTTGGTGAGCTCCTCCAGCTTCTCCCGGGTCACCTCGACGGCCGCGACGCGCCCGCCGTGCATCACCCGCACCGTGTGCGCCGTCCGCGTCGTCAGCGCCTTCTTCGCGTCCTCGGCGTCCCGCCGCAGCTGCTGCTCGGTCTGCGGATCGTCCAGCGGGTCGCCCGCGTCCGGGTGCTCGGCGCGGAACCGCTCCGCCAGGTGCTCCACCAGCCGCGCGTCCCAGTCGGCGCCGCCCAGCTCGTGGTCGCCGTCGGTGCACACCACCTCGATGTGCCCGCCCCGCAGCGTGATCACCGTCGTGTCGAAGGTGCCGCCGCCGAGGTCGTACACCAGGATCGTCCGGTCCAGGTCGGGGTTCAGCACCCCGTAGTTGATCGCCGCCGCGATCGGCTCCGACACGATGTCGATGACGTTCAGCCCCGCGATCCGCCCCGCCTTGCGCGTCGCGTCCCGCTCCGCCGCGCCGAAGTACGCCGGTACCGTCACCACGACGTCGCGGGCCTCCTCGCCCGTCGTCGTCCGCGCGTCCGTCGCCAGCTTCAGCAGGATGAACGCCGACAGCTCCTCGGGCGTGAAGTCGATCCCGTGCATCGGGCGCGTCACGTCCCGGCCCATGTCCCGCTTGATCAGGCTGACGACGTTCGCGGGCTCCAGCACCGCGGTGTCCTTCGCGGTCGCGCCCACGACGACGTTCTCGCCGCTCTCGAAGTACACCACCGACGGCGTCGTGTCGGTGCCCTCCAGGTTCCGCAGGACCGCCGGCCGCCCCACGTCGTCGATCGCGGCGATGCAGGAGTACGTGGTTCCCAGGTCGATGCCGTAGACAGCCATGTCCCTCTCACCTATCGGTCCCGAGTCGAGTTGTTCATGCTCTCGCCGCGCCCGGCCGCCTCGTGGCGACTTGACCCGGACCTGACGATCGGAGCCGCCGGTTCCGGCGCGCCCGCGCCCTCGCCGCCCCCGCCGTCACCGGCCTCGCCGCCGTCCCGTTCGCCGTCCTGTTCGGCGCCGTCCTGTTCGGCGGCGTCCCGTTCGCCGTCACCGGCCTCGGCGGCGGCCGCGCCGTTCGCGGGGGGTTCGAGGCGGCCGACGCTGACGGCCGCCTTGCGCAGCACCCGGCCGCTCTCCTCGAACCCGTCGGAGCGCGCCTCGACGACGGTGCCGTCCCGGCCGGGCTCGGTGACCGCCGCGACCGCGACGGGCCGGTGCCGGGACGGGTCGTAGGGCTGGCCGGGCTCGGCCCGGAACCGCTCGACGCCCAGCCGGGCGAGCGCGTCCGCGACGTCGTCGGCCAGCGCGTCCAGCAGGTTCGCCGTCGCCCCGGCGTCGTCGGCGGTCGCGAGGCGGCGGGCCTGGTCGTGGACCCGGTACAGTGCCGCGCGGACCGGCTCCAGCATCGTCCGCAGCTCGCCCCGCCGCAGCCGCTGGTTCTCCTCGTGGAGACGGTCGATGACGGACTCGCGGTGCGCGGCCCGTTCGTGCTCGCGGTCCAGCCGGGCGGACAGCCCCGCCAGGGCGTCCCTGACCTCGGCGCGGAACGCCGCGTCGTCCCGGCCGTCCTTGACCGGATCTTCCCCGTCGCTCGACACGTGCAGTGACCTTAATGGTGAGGCGGCAAGAGGCGATAGAGCGCAGTTGACCTTCCGTGAACTCTAGTTTGACCCGAGCCCGCCATTCCAGCACCGAACTTGCCGAGTCTGCTTCCTCCGCATCTTCATCGGTGGGTAACAGGGGGGATACGGGGCTGTAGCACCCCGTGTGCACGATCGCGGGATAGGAGGTGACCGTGTTGCTGCGGATTCGCATACGACTGCCGGACCGCCCCGGGTCGCTGGGCAAGGTGGCGCGCACCCTGGGCGCCGCCGGCGCCGACGTCGTGCAGATGGCCGTGCTCGAACGCGACAACGGCCGGGCGCTGGACGACTTCACGGTGGTGTGGCCCAACGGTGCGGGCATCGGGCGGCTGGTGGACGGGCTCGGCGCCGTCCCGGGGGTCGAGATCCTCGGCGTGTGGCCCACCGTCGAGCCCGCGGGCGTCCATCCGGACGCCGCCGTCATCGGGCAGGTCGCGGCCGTGCCCGACCGGGGCCCGCAGATCCTGGCCGACGCGGTGCCCGGCGTCCTCAGCGCCGACTGGGCGGGCCTCGCGGAGATCGACGAGGACGGCCGCGCCGTGCTCGTGCACGCCAGCGTGGGCGGCGTGCTCCAGGACGAGCTGCCCGCCCTGGCGCCGCTCCGCCCGCGCGCCTTCACCGCGCCGGACGGCGCGCAGTACGCCGTCTGCCCGCTCGCCGCGGGCAGAGTCGTACTGGTCGTCGCCCGGACGGGCGCGCCGCCGTTCCACCGCACCGAGGTGTACCGCCTGGAGCAGCTCGTCGGCGCCGCGGAGACGGTCCTGGGCGCCGCGCCCGCCGGACTGGCCCGCACCCCCTGACCGCCCGCCCCGCCGCCCCCGGACGGCGCGGCACGAGGCGCGACCGCGAACCGTCCGGGCCCGTACGAGCGGGCGGGGGCGTCCGTGGCGGCCGGGGCGGGGCGGCGAGCCCGGCGGGGTGCCGACGGCGTGGTCGGTGCCCCGCCGGACCGGGGCGGCCGGTGCGGTGGAGCGGAGCGGACGCCGGTGGCTCGGGGCTGTTCTTCCTGGCGGCGGGTTGTCAGAATCACATTCTGGTTCATGTCGCGTCCCAGGAGGTGGCCGATGGCCGTTCTGCTCCGACCGTACGCCGAGACACGCCCCGACGAGCCCGCCCTGACCGACGAACGGGGGGCCACCGGCTGGCGCGACCTGAACGAGCGGACCGACCGGCTCGCGAGCGCCCTGCGGGGGCTCGGGCTGGGCGTGGGGGACGCGATCGCGATCCACTCGGGGAACCGGCGCGAGTACTTCGAGCTGATGTGCGCGGCGGGGCACATCGGCCTGCGGTACGTGCTGGTCAACTGGCACTGGACGGCCGACGAGCTGCGGTACGTGCTCACGGACTCGGGCGCGCGGGTCCTGTTCTCCGAGGACTCGTTCGGCGGCATCGCCCGGGAGGGATCGGACGGGCTCGCGCTGGAGGCGCGGGTCGCGATCGGGGAGCCGGTCGAAGGGTTCGTCCCGTACGAGGAGTTCGTCGCGTCGGGCGAGCCGGGGGAGCCGGCCGGCCAGAGCATGGGCGCGCCGATGATCTACACGTCGGGCACCACGGGACGGCCGAAGGGCGTGTCCCGCAAGCTGCTGGGCGCGGGCGCGCCGATCGAGACGTCCAAGCTGGTCGCGGACGGGTTCGCGGAGATCCTGCGGATCCCCGGGGACGGCCGGTCGCTGCTGGTCGGGCCGGTCTACCACTCGGCGCAGTGGCTGTGGTCGCAGGGGTTCCTGCTCGGCGGCCGGGCGGTGGTGATGCGCCGGGACTTCGACCCGGCCGAGACGCTGCGGCTGATCGACGAGCACCGGATCACGAACGTCCACCTGGTGCCGACCCAGTTCGTCCGGATGCTGCGCCTGGACCCGGACGTGCGCGCCGCGTTCGACGGGTCGAGCCTGGTGTCGGTGTGGCACGGCGCGGCGCCGTGCCCACCGGAGATCAAGCGCCGGATGATCGAGTGGTTCGGCCCGGTCGTGCACGAGTACTACGGCTCGACGGAGTCGTCGGTGAACAGCGTGATCACGGCGGCGGAGTGGCTGGAGCGGCCGGGCAGCGTGGGGCGTCCGCTGCCCACGACCGAGGTGCGCGTGCTGCGGGAGGACGGCGGGCCCGCGGCCCCGGGGGAGACCGGGAGGCTGTGGTTCCGGTACGCGGGCGGCGAGGACGTCGAGTACTGGGGCGACGAGGAGAAGACGCGCTCGATCCACCGCGACGACGGCCTGTTCACCACCGGGGACGTCGGCTACCTCGACGAGGACGGCTACCTGTTCCTCGCGGACCGCGCCATCGACATGATCATCAGTGGCGGGGTGAACATCTACCCGGCGGAGATCGAGGGCGTGCTGATCACCCACCCGGCGGTGCGGGACGTGGCGGTGTTCGGGATCCCCGACGAGGAGTTCGGCGAGCAGGTGAAGGCGGCCGTCGAGCTCGCCGACGGCGTCGAGCCGTCGGACGCCCTCACCGGTGAGCTGGTCGCGCACGTCCGGGGGAGGCTCGCCGGGTACAAGGCGCCGCGCTCGGTCGACTACGTCGACGCGATGCCGCGCACGCCGACCGGCAAGCTCTACAAGCGGCTGCTCCGGGACCCGTACTGGGAGGGCCGCGCCCAGAAGATCTAGTCCAGCAGCGCCAGGACCGCGTCCAGGTCGGTGAGGCCCGCGTCGGAGCCGAGCCCCTGGGCGACGGTCGCGGCGGCGGCCGTCCCCCAGCGGGCGGCCTCCGCCACGGGCCGGGACCGGACGAGCGCGGTGACGAAGCCCGCGCAGTAGGCGTCGCCGCAGCCGGTGGTGTCGACGACGTCGACCGGCAGGGCGGGCAGGTGCCGCACGCCGTCGGCGGTCGCGAGCAGGCTGCCGTCGCCGCCGAGGGTGACGACGACGGTGGCGGGGCCCTCGGCGCGCAGGGCGAGCGCGGCCCGCTCCGGGTCGCTCTCGCCGGTCATCGCGGCGGCCTGCTCCCGGTTCGGCAGGACGTGGTCGACGTGCGGGAGGAACGCGGCGGCGCCCTTGAGCAGGTCGGGCAGGTTCGACAGCAGGTCCATCGTGACGATCGTGCCGTTCGCGCGCGCGGCCTCGAGCATCGCGAAGAACGCCGGGTCGTTCAGCCCGGAGGTGACGTCGGGGCCGCCGAGGTGGACGGCGTCCGCGGCGACGAGCAGGCCCCGTTCGACGGCCGCGGGGGTGAGCGTCAGGTTCGCGCCCGGGACGTGCAGGCTCGGGCGCCCGCCGTCGCCGCGGATCGGCAGGACGGACGCGCTGGTCTGGTCGGCGGTGCGCCGCACGAGGCCGGTGACGTCCACGCCGTTCCGGTTCATGATCGCGGCGAGCAGGTCGCCGAGGTCGTCGTCGCCGATCGCGCCGACCGACACGACCTCGTTGCCGAGCCTGGCCAGGGCCACCGCGGTCCCGGCGGCGGCGCCCGCGGCGGTCGCCCGGATCTCCTCGACGACGATCGTGTCCCGGCCCGCCGGGACGCCCTCGACCGGGCGCGCGAGCACGTCCAGGATGTGCGCGCCGAGGGTGACGACGGTCATGTTCGCGCTCCCTTGATGATCGTCCGGCCCGTAGCGTACGCCTTGACGGCCGATGAAGGTGAGGGATGTTCACGATGCTGCCGGAGGAGGAGCGGGCGGCGCTGTGCTGGACGGGCCGTGGGCCGGCCGAGACGGGCCCGGTGACGGGCGGGGGCCGGTGCCGCCGGAGTTCCCACCCTTGTAACCTAACGCTTGTTAGGTACCCGTCGAAAGGGGTCCCATGGGACTCGTCCTGACCGGCAAGCCGCGCCCGCACGTCACGCAGATCACCCTGAACCGGCCCGAGCGGATGAACGCGATGGCGTTCGACGTCATGGTCCCCTTCCGCGAGGCCCTCGAGGCGGCGAGCCGTGACAACGACACCCGCGCCGTCGTGATCACCGGCGCGGGCCGCGGGTTCTGCTCCGGCGCCGACCTGGAGTCCCCGGGCCCCATCCCCGGCATCGAGGGCCTCACCCTGTCGACGATCGCGCTCCGCTCGATGGAGCTGCTCGACGACGTCGTCCGCGCGATGCGCCGCGTCCACCAGCCGGTGATCGCCGCCGTCAACGGCCCCGCGATCGGCGGCGGGTTCTGCCTGAGCGTCGCCGCCGACGTCCGGCTCGCCGCCGACACCGCCGTGTTCCGCGCGGCCGGGATCAACAACGGCCTCACCGCCGCCGAACTCGGCCTCGGCTACCTGCTGCCGCGCGCCGTCGGCTCCTCCCGCGCCTTCGAGATCATGCTCTCCGGCCGGGACGTCGACGCCGCCGAGGCCGAGCGGATCGGGCTCGTCTCCCGCGTCGTCCCCGGCGCCGGGCTCCTCGACGCGTCCCTCGACCTCGCCGAGCGCATCGCGGGGTTCAGCCGTCCCGGCGTCGAGCTGACCAAGCGGATGCTGTGGGCGGGCCTCCACGCGGGCAGCCTCGACGCCCACATGGACGCCGAGGGCCTCGGCCAGCTGTTCGTCCGCCTCACCACCCAGAACTTCGAGGAGTCGATCAAGGCGCGGAAGGAGAACCGCCCGCCCGACTTCCAGGACTGACCGCCCCGGCGGCCGTGGCGGTGCGGGCCCGCGTGTGACAGGCTGCGCGTGTGCCCAGGATGCCGGTGGACGATGCCCTTCACCTGCTCGCGGGCGCGCCCGTCGCGCGCCTCGCCACCGTCGGGGAGGACGGCCGCCCCCATCTGGTCCCGGTGACGTTCGCCGTCCACCGCGGCGCCGTCCACATCGCCGTCGACCACAAGCCGAAGAGCACCCGCGACCTGCGGCGCCTCGCGAACATCCGCGCCAACCCCCGGGTGGCGCTGCTCGCCGACCACTACGACGACGACTGGACGCGCCTGTGGTGGGTCCGCGCGGACGGCCACGCCCACATCGTCGAGGAGCCCGGCCGCGTCCGCGAGCCCGTCCGGCTCCTCGCCGGCCGCTACCGCCAGTACCGGGAGAACCCGCCCGAGGGCCCCGTCATCACGATCACGATCGACCGCCTCACCGGCTGGACGGCGTCCTAGGCCTGGCCCTCGAGGGTCAGGAACAGGACGCCGTCGACGAACACCTGGTACGTCGACGGGCGGAGCCCGGAGAGCAGCACCTTGCGCTTCTTCTCGATCAGCACGTCGTGCCGCTCCCGATGGCCGACGAGGAACCGGAACCGCTCCGTCAGCCGCACGCTGAACATGATCGACTTCGTGTCGACCGGGTGCCCGTCGACGCTGATCCGCACCTTGCCCCACATGCGGTCGAAGAAGAACTCGACCCGGTGCCGCTCGTACCGGCCGACGTCGAACCAGAACTGCTCGTGCATCCTCGCTCCGCCCCGTCAGTCCCAGGCCGCGCCGAGCTTCGCGAGCTCGTCCGCGTACTCGATCCGGCCCGCCCACTCCGCCGGCCAGGCGTCCATCCCCAGGTGCGCGCCCGCGAACGCGCCCGCCAGGCACGCGATCGAGTCGGAGTCGCCCGAGCTCGCGGCCCCGCGCCGGATCGCGCGCACCGGATCGTCCGGGAACAGCAGGAAGCACAGCAGGCCGGTCGCGAGGGCCTCCTCGGCCACCCAGCCGGCGCCGGTGAACTCGCACGGGTCGGTGGCGCGGTCGCCGCGTGCGACGGCGTCCACGAGACGGTCGAGCACGTCCCGGCACTCGTCCCAGCCGCGCGAGATGAACGTCTCCGGGTCGGGCATGCCCGGCCGCCGCCACAGCGTCCCGAGCCACCGCTCGTGGTAGACGGCCCGCTGCTCGAGGCACCGGTCGCGGAGCGCACCGGGCAGGTCCGCCGGGGCCGTGCCGTCGGCCAGCCACCGGACGGCGAACGCCGTCAGCTCGCTCGCCGCCAGCCCCGTCGGATGCCCGTGCGTCATCGCCGCCTGCAACTGCGACGCCCCGGCGCGCGTCTCGTCCGTCAGCCCCGGGGCCAGCCCGACCGGCGCCACCCGCATGTTCGCGCCGCACCCCTTGGACCCGGTCACGGTCGCCTCCACCCACGGCTTGTGCGCCTCCAGGCCCTCGCACGCCCGCAGGCACGTATTACCGGGCGCCCGGTCGTTGTCGGGGCTGCGCAGCCAGTCGACGAACCGGCGCCGCCACATCGGCGTCACGAGTTCGGGGGTGAACGGCGGGTTCGCCAGCGCGTCCAGCAGCCCGAGCCCCACCGCGATCGCCATCTGCGTGTCGTCGGTGACGAGCGCCGGATCGCCGTCGAGCCCCTCCGGCCCGTCCGGCCCGAACCGCCGGTGGATCTGCCGCATGGTGAGGAACTCGGTCGGTGCGCCGAGGGAGTCCCCGTACGCCAGCCCGAACATCGCCCCGCTCGCCCGTCGCCCGCTCATGGAGGGCATTGTTCGCCCAACGGGCGATCTTCCGCAACGCGGACCGCCGCGCGACCAGGCCGCTTCCCGTCCTCGCCCGTCCCGCGCGCGCCGCTGGACGCACGCCCGGTCGGCCAGTCCGGTCGGCCCGCCCGGTTCGCCGGGCACGCGGGCATCAGCCCGGTCCCCACGTGCGCGACCGGCCCCGCGCGTCCCGGAAGACGCCCGGCGTCACGCCGTAGGACCGGACGAACCAGCGCGTCAGGTGGCTCTGGTCGGCGAACCCGGTGCGGGCCGCGACGTCCCCGATGGCCGCCCCGCCCGCGAGCAGCCGCCGCGCCGCCCGCAGCCGCAGCTGCCGCTGGTAGTCGCTCGGCGCCATGCCGAACTCCCGCCGGAACGCCCGGTACAGCGCGAACCGGCTGCACCCCGCCGCCTCCGCCAGCTCACCGGCGCCGACGTCGTCGAGGAACCGCTCGTCCAGCAGCCGCCGCGCCCGCACCGCGACGCCCCCGGCCGCGCGGCGCCGCAGCCGGTCGGTCGCGGCCCGCGCGACCAGCGCCCCCACGGACGCCGTCAGCAGCTCGTCCCGCCGCAGCGCCGCGGCGCCGCCGAGCAGCGCCGCGTGCAGGGCCCGCAGATCGCCGGCCAGGACCGGATCCGCGACGACGGGCGCCGCGAACAGCGGCGGCCCCACCGGCCGGCCGGCGATGTCGGCCAGGACGTCCGCCACCAGCTCGGGCCCGAGATGGACGATCCGGTACGTGAAACCCAGCTCGTCCGCCGGGTGCCCGTCGTGCGGATCGTCCGGGTTGAACGCGATGACCATCCCCGCGGCGCTCGTGTGCGCGCCGCCCCGGCACCGGAACGCCTGATGGCCGTCCTCGGTGACGCCGAACGAGTACGTCTCGTGGCTGTGCCGGTGGTAGGCGTGCCGCTCGAAGTGCGCGTGCATCGCCTCCAGGCCGCCGTCGGGCGACCGCCAGTACCGGCTCCACTCCATGCCCCCATTCTGCGCACGAGCGTTCAAGACGTCGCGCGGGCCGCCGGGCACGCTCGTCCGCATGCGCTTCGACACCAAGATCGGCATCGTCGTCCGCGACGACCTCGCCGCCTGGCAGCGGCTGAACGTGACCGCGTTCCTGGCCGGCGCGATCGCGACCGTCCCGGACGTGGTCGGCGAGCCCTACGAGGACGCGTCGGGCAACGCCTACCTCCCGACGTTCCGGCAGCCCGTCCTCGTCTACGAGGCGGACGCCGCCGCGATCGCCGGGGCCCACGCCCGCGCCCTCGCCCGGGGCTTCCCCCTGGCCGTCTACATCGACGACATGTTCAAGACCGGGCACGACGCCGCGAACCGCGCGACCGTCAAGGCCCGCGAAGCCGGCGACCTGCCCCTCGCCGGGCTGGCCGTCCACGGCCCGAAGAACGCCGTGGACAAGACGCTCAAGGGCCTCAGGCTGCACCCGTGATGCCCGCGAGGGCGCCGAGCCGCGCGCGATGGTGGTCGGACGAGCCGAACAGCTGCCGCGACCCCTGTGCGCGTTTGAAGTACAGGTGCGCGTCGTGCTCCCAGGTGAACCCGATCCCGCCGTGCATCTGGATCGCCTCGCCCGCCGTGTGGAAGTAGGCGTCCGAGCAGTACGCCTTCGCCAGCGCCGCCGCCGCGGGCAGCTCCGCCGGACGCTCGTCCGCGACGGCCGCCGCGTTCAGCACCGCCGACCGCGCCGACTCCACCAGCACGAACATGTCCGCGCACCGGTGCTTGATCGCCTGGAAGGAGCCGATGGCCCGCCCGAACTGCTTGCGGACCTTCACGTACTCGACCGTCATGTCCAGCGTCCGCTGCGCGCCGCCGAGCTGCTCCGCCGCCAGCGCCACCGCCGCCGTGTCGAGGGCCCGCAGGACGGCGTCCGCGCCGCCCACCCGCCGCACGGGGACGCCGTCGAACTCGATCCGCGCGAGCCTGCGGGTCTGGTCGACCGTCGGCATCGGCGTCCGCACGACCCCGTCGCCCCCCTCGACGGCGAACAGGCCCACGCCGTCCCCGTCCCGCGCCGCGACGAGCAGCAGGTCGGCGATGTGCCCGTCGAGCACGAAGCTCTTGACGCCGTTCAGCGTCCCGCCCGCGACGGTCGCCGTCACGCCCCGCAGGTCCCACCGGCCGCCGTCCTCGGCGACCGCGAGCGTGGCGATCGACGACCCGTCCGCGATGGCGGGCAGCAGGTCGTGGCCGCCCTCGCCCGCCGCGAGCCCCGCCGCCGCGGTGATCGTCGCGAGGAACGGCGTGCACGCCAGGGCGCGGCCCATCTCCTCGAACACCACGGCCAGCTCCCGCATCCCGAACCCGGCGCCGCCGTGCTCCTCCGGGATCGCGAGCCCCTGCAGCCCGAGCTGCTCGGCCATCTGCGCCCACACCGCGGGGTCGTGCCCCTCGGCGGTCTCCATCAGCCGCCGCACCTGCGCGCCGGACGATCGGTCGGCGAAGAAGCGCCGCAGCGCGTCCCGCAGCTCCCGCTGCTCCTCGGTGACGACGAGCTCCATCCGGCGGCCTCCCCAACGCGGCGCGTGTTCGGTCGGTTCGCCATGCTCGCCCAAGCGGACCGGCCCCGGCCGCTCCGCTCCCGCTCACCGGGACGGTCGTCAGGGCGCCCAGTCGTGCGGCCCGAGCACGTACCCCTTGTCGGTCGAGTGCACGTGGTTCACCGACACCAGGTGCCCGAGCGCCGCCCACAGGTCCTCTTCGGGCCCGCCGACCAGCCGCCCCAGCGTCGCGAAGTCCGCCGCGCCGCCGTCCTTGTCGATCTCCGCGACCGTCTCGTAGACCCGCAGCTCGAAGTCGCTGAGCTCCTGCACGTCCCCGCGCCTGTCGAATCGCTCGTCCATAGGGAAAGCGTGCCCACTCCCAGCGGTTCTATTTGCCCGCCCCTGCGAAGGGTCGGGATCAGCCGTGGCGGCTGAGGTCGTGGAAGAAGTCGGGGACGGTGTGCAGGGCCCCGGAGGCGGCGACCTCGTCGTAGACGTGGCGGGCGACGGCGAGGTCGAGGACGCCGAGGCCGAACGGGGAGAAGACGATCGGGCGGTCGGCGGGCGGGGCGATGCGGTCGGTGAGGACGTCGTAGAGCGTGCCGGCCACGAAGTCGCGGTTGCCGACGCGCTGCTCGGCGAGATGCGGGGACGTGTCGGCCTTCATGCAGTGCTCGACGTCGTCGACCACGTTCCACGCGTCGAGGATGATCTCGGGGGAGAGGTCGCGCAGCGAGACGTGCAGGACGAGCGGGCCGTGCGCGAACCAGGACGGGTCGTGGACGTGGGGTTCGCCCGCGACCGTCGCGAAGACGATGAGGTCGCAGGCGCGGATGAGGCTCTCGGCGGTGTCGTGGACGGTGACGGTGCCCTTCTCGGTGCGCTCCAGGTAGCCCTTGAAGCCCGCGGCGTGCTCGGCGGAGAGGTCGTGCACGGCGAGCTCGTCGAAGGTGAAGCCGGTGCCCGCGAGGTAGGTGTGGACGTAGCGGGCGATGAGGCCGCCGCCGACGAAGCCGACCCGGCGGGGGCGGTCGCCGCGGCGGTCGGCGATGGCCGCGGCGGCGAGCGCCGCGGACGCGGCGGTGCGGGCCGCGCTGATGATGGAGCTCTCCAGGCACGCGAAGGGGTAGCCGGTCTCGGCGTCGTTGAGGATGAGGACGGCGGACGCGCGCGGGAAGCCCTGCGCGACGTTGCCGGGGAAGCTGGAGATCCACTTGACGCCGTGCACGCCGACGTCGCCCTTGACCGAGGCGGGGAGCGCGATGATGCGGTCCGCCGGGCGGTCGGGGAACCGCAGGAAGTAGGAGTCGGGGTTGATCGTCTGCCCCTCGCCGTGCAGCCGGTAGGCCGCCTCGACCATCGCGACGACCCGCTCCTCCCGGCCGGCGACCGCCTCGTGCACCTGGGCGCCCGAGATCACGGCGAATGCGGGGACCTGCGACATGGGAACTCCGTGTTCTTCGCTGATGATCAGACGCCGAGAATATCGGCGCCCGAATCGAGTTCGGGAATCAGTGCGGGGAAGTGCTCGCGGAGCCAGCCCTCGGCGTAGAGGGAGTCGAGGTACCGCTCGCCGAGATCGGGGGCGATCGCCACGGCGACGGGGTCGGCGCCCGGGTACTTGGCGTCGAGCCAGCGGCACGCTCCGGACACGACGGTGCCGGTCGAGCCGCCGAACAGGAACCCCCGGGACGACAGCGCGCGGACCGTCCGGATCGTGTCGGTCTCCGGGACGTGCACCACGTCGTCCACCAGGGACTCGTCGACCAGGGCGGGACGGCTGCTGGTGCCGAGCCCGGGGACCATGCGGGGGCCGGGGACGCCGCCGAAGGTGACCGAGCCGACGGCGTCGACCGCCACGATCGTGACCGGGCGGCCGTGCTCGCGGAAGTACCGGGCGCAGCCCATCAGGGTGCCGGTGGTGCCGGCGCCGACGAACAGGACCTCCAGGTCGGGGAACTCGCGGTCGATCGCGGGGGCGGTGCCGCGGTAGTGCGCGAGCCAGTTGTTGCGGTTGGCGTACTGGTTCAGCCACACGTACCCGTCGGTCTCGCACAGTTCGCGGACGTACCGGATGCGGCTCTCCAGGAAGCCTCCGTTGGCGTCGGTCCGCGACACCACCCGGACCTCGGCGCCGAGCGCGCGCATGACCCGCATGGACGCGGGGTTGCAGCGGGGGTCGGTGACGCAGACGAACTTGAGGCCGCGGTCGGCGGCGATGAGGCTGAGCGCGATGCCGAGGTTGCCCGAGGACGATTCCACGATCGTCGCACCGGGGGTGAGCAGGCCGTCGCGCTCCGCGGCGTCCACCATCGCGGCGGCCGCCTTGAGTTTCACCGAACCGGCGAAATTGAAGCCTTCGCACTTGAGGAGGAGCGGCCGCCCGATCACATTTCGCAGATCGACGTAAAGGTCGTCCACATTGAAATCCTGCGGCGCGGTTATTATCGGCACGCTGCCACCCTGAAATGAAGAAGCAATTCCCTCATCGTCCCCCGTGCAACGCCGCGGGTGTAATTCCCCTGACCATGGCGGAGCCTCACCGTACCTTCGCCCATCTTGCCCCCGCAACCCCCGCTTACCGGCGGGTAGGGCAGAATGCGCGGTGCTTCTCGGCGGGTCCGGACTTAAGCTATGGAGCCGCATTGTCGAGCGCCGGGTTCGATGACGGCGAAGCGATACTAGATCACGGAGAGTGAACATGAGCGCTCGTGGACCGGCGGCCGGACGGCTGCTTCCCCCGGCCGGTCTCGCGTCCCTCGCGGTGCCGGCGGCCGAGCTCGACCGGGCGCGGGACCTGGCCGTCCGGCACGGGATGCTGCGCGAGCGGGACGTCGACCTCGGCGACCCCGTGATCACCCGGGTGGAGCGGTTCGCCGCCGAGCGGGACCGGCCCGCGGTCGCCGACGCGGCCCGCGCGCTGAGCTACGCGGAACTGGCCGCCGAGGCGCGCCGCCTCGCGACGCTGCTGGACGGCGCGGGCGTGCGGCCCGGCGAGGTCGTCGGGGTCGGCGGCGGACGGTGCGCCGCGGTGATCGCGGCGTTCCTGGCGATCGAGCTGGTCGGCGCCCTGTACGTGCCGGCCGACGAGACGTGGCCGGCGACGCGCGTGCGGGACGTGCTCGACCAGGCGGGCGCGTCCGTCCTGCTCACCGTGGACGACGCTCCCGCGCCCGCGCTGCTGGAGGGCGCCGCGGAGGCCGGGTGCCGGACGGTCCGCGCCGACGCGGCCCGCGACCTCGCGCCGTGGCCCGGCGAACCCCTCCTGGACGCCCTCGACCGCCCCCGCTACGTGCTGTTCACGTCCGGTTCGACGGGACGCCCGAAGGGTGCGGTCGTCGAGCACCGGGGGATGCTCAACCACCTCTGGGCGAAGATCGTCGACCTGGAGCTGACGGACGCCGACGCGGTCGCGTTCACCGCCCCCCTCGGCTTCGACATCTCGATCTGGCAGATGCTGTGCCCGCTGCTGCTCGGCGGCCGGGTCGAGATCGTCGGCGACGACGTCGCGCACGACGCGCCCGCGTTCGCGCGGCTGGTGGACGAGCGCGCCGTCACGGTCGTCGAGCTGGTCCCGACGATGGTCCGGCATCTGCTCGACGACCTGCCGGACGGCCCGGGCGGGCCGCCGTTCCCCGGGCTGCGCTGGATGATCGCGACCGGTGAGGAGCTGCCCGCCGAGCTGTCCCGCCGCTGGCTGTCGGCCGTGCCGCACGCGCGGCTGCTGAACGCCTACGGCCCCACCGAGTGCTCCGACGACGTCACCCACCACACCGTCACGGCCGGGGATCTGGAGCTGCTGCGGCTGCCCATCGGCACCCCGATCGTGAACGCGCGCCTGTACGTCCTGCGCGCGCTGGACGACGGGACGTGGGCGGCGTGCGACGTCGGCGAGACCGGCGAGCTGTTCGTCGGCGGGGTGGTGGTCGGTCGCGGCTACCTGGGCGACCCGGACCGGACGCGCGAGGCGTTCTACCGGGACCCGTTCGGCCCGTCGCCGACCGGGCGCCTCTACCGGACGGGCGACGCGGTGCGGCTGCTGCCGGCGGGCGCGGGCGGCGAGGACCGGCCGACCCTGCAGTACCTCGGCCGGGTCGACCGGCAGGTGAAGATCTCCGGGGTGCGGATGGAGCTGGGGGAGATCGAGGCGGTGCTGCAGCGGCACCCGTCGGTGGGCGCGGCGGCGGTGGTCGTGCACGAGTATCCGGCCAGGTAGCGGACGGTGCGCGGGCCCGCAAGTTAACGTTCGGTAATCGCATTGGCCGGATTCGGTTGTCAACCTTTGTCACCCGGCGAGCGTCCGGGGCGTCACGCGGCCTCCACCAGCCGTGTGCTTTTGTCACTCCTGTGAGCAATATTCGTGGTCAAGTTCTACTTTCGAGGGGATTGCGAGAGCTGTGACCAGGCTGCTTGACTGGGGCACCGCTACTCCTGAGTAGAACACGGGTCGCGGGAGGTCTTGCCGGAGACGCAAAACGGCGGCGCTCCGTATCGGCGAGACCACAGGGCGCAGTCCGGGATCGCGGCCGCCGCGCATCCGACGGGACTCGGGGAAAGGGGACGGGGACAGCCCGATCAGTTCTGTGGTCATTCTCATCGGTTTTCCGCCCATCGGACCCGGCGCCGCTGCGGCGCCGTTGCCGGGCACAAAGCAAACCCACCCCGACCCGGAAAGTGCCGCTTGATGTCGTCCACCGAGTTCGTTCCCCTCTCCGCCGCTCAGCAGAGCGTGTGGTACGCGCAGCAACTGGCGCCGGGAACGCCGATCCATCTCGCGCAGTACATCGAGATCGAGGGCCGGCTCGACCACGTGCTGTTCGACCGGGTCGCGCGAATCGCGGCGCACGAGGCGCTCGCGCTGAACGTCCGGCTGGTGGAACGGGACGGAATCGCGCACCAGATCCTGGACCCCGACGCGACCGCGACCGTTCCCCTCGTGGACCTCAGCGCCGAGCCCGACCCGCGCGCCGCCGCGCGGGCCCGGATCCGCGCCCGGATGGCCGAGCCGCTCCCGCTGGACGCCGAGCACCTGTACGTCACCGAACTCCTGCGGCTCTCGCCCGACCTGCACTGGTGGTTCCTGCGGGCGCACCACACGATCCAGGACGCCTACAGCGGCTCGATCCTGAGCCGCCGCGCCGCCGAGGTCTACACCGCGCTCGCGAACGGCGGCGAGTACGTCCCGGCCGAGCAGGGCGACTACCGCCGCGTCCTCGCCGAGGAGGAGGCGTACCGGGCGTCGGAGAAGTTCGAACGCGACCGGGCGTACTGGACGGAACGGTTCGCCGACCGCCCCGTCGCGGTGAGCCTCGCGGACGGCATGGCCGAGCCGACCACCGACTACCTGAGCCGCATCACCGTCGTCCCACCCGCGCAGACCGCCGACCTCGCGGCGGGGGCGCGCCGGCTGCGCACCGCCGCGCAGGGCCTCGCGATCGCCGCGACCGCCGCGTACGTGGCGCGGATGACCGGCACCGAGGACGTCATCCTCGGGCTCGCCGTCACCGGCCGCACCACCCAGGTCGCGCTCGACACCCCCGCGATGCTCGCGACGATCCTGCCGCTGCGCGTGGCCGTCACGCCCGACATGACGGTCGAGCGGCTCGTCCGCACCGCGACCCGGGCCGCCGCCCGCGCCCTGCGCCACCAGCACTACCGGCGCGAGGACCTGCTGCGGGACCTGCGGCTGCTCGGCGAGCAGCGCCGCCTGTACGGGCCGGTCATCAACATCATGGCGTTCGACTACCGCCTCGACTTCGCTGGCCTCCCGGCACGGAGCCACGCCATCACGACCGGCCCCATCGACGACCTGTCGATCAACATCTACGACAACTCCGACGGCACGGGCATGCGCATCGACTTCGAGGCGCACCCCGGCCTGTACACCGAAGCCGAGGTCGGCGCGCACCAGGACCGCTACGTCCGGTTCCTGCGCGCCCTCGGCGACGCGGACCCCGCGACGCCCCTGCGCGACGTTCCGTTCCTCGACGACGCCGAGCGCGGGCTCGTCCTGCACGAGTGGAACGACACGTCCGCCCCCGTCGCCCCGGCGGTCGTCCCCGACCTGGTGGAGGCGCAGGCGGCTCGGACGCCCGGCGCGACGGCCGTGACGTGCGACGATGTCGCGCTCACGTACGCGGAGCTGAACTCTCGCGCGAACCGTCTGGCCCGGCGTTTGATCGAGCGGGGTGTGGGGCCCGAGGATTTCGTGGCCCTCGCCCTCCCGCGCGACGCCGACCTCATCGTGGCCGCCCTGGCAGTGCTGAAGGCGGGCGCGGCCTACCAGCCGATCGACCTGGCGTATCCGCCCGACCGCATCGCCTACATGCTCGCCGACGCGAACCCGGCCGCGGTCATCACGACGACCGGCGCCGACCTCCCCGGCACCGCGATCACGGGTCCCGACGATCGTCCCGCCTCGGCACCCGGTGCCGCGGTCCCGGCGGCGGCCGCCGAGGTGAACGGCCGCCTCGGTCCGGCACCCGGTGCGGCGGACGCCGCGGCGGACTCCCGCTCCGCCCCGGTGTCCGGCCCGGCCGGTGCGGGCGCCGCCGAGAGCCTCCCGGCGGGCGGGGGCGAGCAGACCGGCGGCGGGCGCGGTATCGCGCGGATCGAGATCGACGTCCTGGACCTCGGTGACGTGCCCGACGGCGATGTGACGGACGCCGAGCGGGTCCGGCCGCTGCACCCGGGGCACCCCGCGTACGTCATCTACACGTCCGGGTCGACCGGGCGCCCGAAGGGCGTCGTCGTCTCGCACGCGAACGTCGCCGACCTGTGCGCGTGGGCGGGCCGCGAGTTCGGCCCCGGGCGGCTGGCGCGCGTCCTGTTCTCCACCTCGATGAACTTCGACGTGTCGGTGTTCGAGTGGCTCGTCCCGCTGACCCGCGGCGGCGAGATCGAGGTCGTCCGCGACCTGCTCGCGGTCGCCGAGCGGGGCGGCTGGTCGGGGACGCTGTTCAGCGGCGTCCCGTCCGCCGTGTCGGCGCTGCTCGGCACCGGACGGCTCGACCTGCGGGCCGGCGACGCCGTGCTGGCGGGCGAGGCGCTGCCGGCGCGGCTCCTGCGGGACCTGCGCGCGCTGCTGCCGGACGCCCGCGTCTCCAACATCTACGGCCCCACCGAGGCGACCGTCTACGCGGCCGCGTGGCACGACGACGGCAACACCGCCGGGCACGCGCCGATCGGCGGGCCGGTCGCCAACACCCGCGCGTACGTGCTGGACGCCGCCCTGCGGCCCGTGCCGCCCGGCGCCCCCGGCGAGCTGTACCTCGCGGGGGAGGGGCTGGCGCGCGGCTATCTGAACCGGCCGGGCCTGACCGCCGACCGGTTCGTCGCGTGTCCGTTCGGGGACCGTCCGGGCGAGCGGATGTACCGGACGGGCGACCTCGCGCGGTGGAACCGCGACGGGCACATCGAGTACCTCGGGCGGCTCGACCACCAGGTGAAGGTGCGGGGCTTCCGCATCGAGCTCGGCGAGATCGAGACGGCCCTCGCCGCGCACCCGGCCGTGTCGCAGAGCGTCGTCGTCGCGCGCGAGGACAACGCGGGGGACACGGTCCTCGTCGGGTACGTCGTCGGCGACGACCCCGACCCGGCGGAGCTGCGCGCGTTCGCCGGGACGACGCTGCCCGAGTACATGGTCCCCGCGGCGGTCGTCGTCCTGGACGCGATGCCGCTGAACCCGAACGGCAAGCTCGACCGGGCCGCGCTGCCCGCGCCCGACCTCGCCGCGACCGCCGCCGGGCGGGCGCCGCGCGACGCCCGCGAGGAGGCGCTGTGCGCGGTGTTCGCCGAGGTGCTCGGCGTCGAGCGGGTCGGGATCGACGACGGTTTCTTCGAGCTCGGCGGCGACTCCCTCAAGGCGACGCGCGTCGCGTCGCGGGCCCGCGCCGTACTGGGCGTGGACGTGAAGGTCCGCGCGGTGTTCGAGGCGCCGACCGTCGCGGCGCTCGCGGCCCGGCTCGCGGAGGAGGCCGCGCCGGACGCGCGGCCCCCGCTCGTCCCCGCGCGGCGTCCCGACCCGCTGCCCGTCTCGTACGCGCAGCGCAGGCTGTGGTTCATCCACGACCTGGAGGGGCCGTCCGCGACCTACCACATCCCGATCCCGCTGCGGCTGCGCGGCGACCTCGACCTGGCCGCCGTGCGCGCCGCGACCCGCGACATGCTCGCCCGGCACGAGGCGCTGCGCACGGTGTTCACCGAGATCGGCGGCGAGCCGTACCAGCGCGTCCTGCCCGTCGGGGAGGCCGCGGCGGACCCGATCGTCGCCGACTGCGGACCGGACGGCCTGGCCGCGGCGGTGCTCGAGGCCGCGACCCGCGGGTTCGACCTGGCCGCCGAGCCGCCGGTGCGGGTGCACGTGTTCCGCGTCGCGCCCCGAGACCACCTGCTGCTGCTCGTCCTGCACCACATCGCGGGCGACGGCTGGTCGATGGAGCCGCTGGCCCGCGACCTCATCACCGCGTACGCCGCCCGCGCCGAGGGACGCGCCCCGGACTGGGCGCCGCTGCCCGTCCAGTACGCCGACTACGCGGTGTGGCAGCGCGCGGTGCTCGGCGACGAGGACGACCCCGGCAGCCCGATCTCCCGGCAGCTCGCCCACTGGCGGGACGCCCTGGCCGGCCTTCCCGAGGAGCTGGGCCTGCCCGCCGACCGCCCGCGCCCGGCCCGCGCGTCCGGGCGCGGCGCGCAGCACGCGTTCGCGCTGCCGCCGGAGCTGCACGCCGCCCTCGCCGGGCTCGCCCGGGACCACGGCGCGAGCCTGTTCATGGTGCTGCAGGCCGCGCTCGCCGGGCTGTTCACCCGGCTCGGCGCCGGGACGGACGTGCCGATCGGCTCGCCGGTCGCGGGCCGCTCCGACGAGGCGCTGAACGACCTCGTCGGCGTGTTCGTCAACACGCTGGTGCTGCGCACCGACACCTCCGGCGACCCGACGTTCGCGGAGCTGCTCGCCCGCGTCCGGGAGACCGACCTCGCGGCGTTCGCGCACCAGGACGTCCCGTTCGAGCGGCTCGTCGAGGTGCTGAACCCGGCCCGGTCGATGGCGCGGCACCCGCTGTTCCAGGTCATGATCTCGATGCAGAACGACCCGTCGGCGCGGGTCGAGCTGCCCGGCCTGACGGTCGAGCTCGAATCCGTCGACCCGGGCGTGTCCCGTTTCGACCTCGCGCTGCTCGTGGACGAGCGGCACGACGCGTCCGGCGCGCCCGCCGGGATCGACTGCCGCCTGGAGTACGCCCTCGACCTGTTCGAGCCCGCCACGGCACGGGCGATGGCCGCGCGCCTCGAACGTCTCCTCGCGCAGGTCGCGGAGGCCCCCGGCCGTCCGCTGTCGTCCGTCGACCTGCTCGACGACGCCGAACGCGCGCTGCTGCTGGACGAGTGGAACGACACCGGTGTGCCCGTCGAGCCCTGCGTCGTCCCCGGCCTGGTGGAGGCGCAGGCGGCCCGGACGCCCGGCGCGACGGCCGTCACGTGCGACGGCGCCTCCCTCACGTACGCGGAGCTGAACGCCCGCGCGAACCGTCTCGCCCGGCACCTGATCGGGCTCGGTGTCGGGCCGGAGGACTTCGTGGCGCTGGCGCTGCCGCGCGACGCCGACATGGTCGTGGCGGCGCTGGCGGTGCTGAAGGCGGGCGCCGCCTACCAGCCGATCGACCTCGCCTACCCGCCCGACCGCATCGCTTTCATGCTGGCCGACGCGAACCCGGCCGCCGTCCTCACCACGACCGGCGCCGACCTCCCCGCCGCCGGCGCCCGTATCGAGATCGACGCGCTCGACCTCGGTGACGTCCCGGGCGGCGACGTGGCGGACGCCGAGCGGGTCCGGCCGCTGCACCCGGGGCACCCCGCGTACGTCATCTACACGTCCGGGTCGACCGGGCGCCCGAAGGGCGTCGTCGTCTCGCACGCGAACGTCGCCGACTTCTGCGCCGAGTCGTGGGACTCCTACGGCTGCGAGCGGATGGCGAAGGTGCTGTTCTCGACGTCGCTGAACTTCGACGTGTCGGTGTTCGAGTGGCTCGTCCCGCTGACCTGCGGCGGCGAGATCGAGGTCGTCCGCGACCTGCTCGCGGTCGCCGAGCGGGGCGGCTGGTCGGGGACGCTGATCAGCGGCGTCCCGTCCGCCGTGTCGGCGCTGCTGGCGCGCGGCGGGCCGCGGCTGGAGGCGGGCGACGTCGCGCTCGGCGGCGAGGCGCTGCCGCCGCAGCTCCTGCGGGACCTGCGCGCGCTGCTGCCGGACGCCCGCATCTCCAACATCTACGGCCCCACCGAGGCGACGGTCTTCGTCACCGGCTGGTACGACGACGGGAACCCGCGCGGCAACGCGCCGATCGGCCGCCCGATGGCGAACACCCGCGCCTACGTGCTGGACGAGCGGCTGCGGCCCGTCCCGGTCGGGACGCCCGGCGAGCTGTACGTCGCGGGCGACGGCCTCGCCCGCGGCTACCTGAACCGGCCGGGCCTGACCGCCGACCGGTTCGTCGCGTGCCCGTTCGGGGACCGTCCGGGCGAGCGGATGTACCGGACGGGCGACCTCGTGCGGTGGAACCGCGACGGGCACATCGAGTACCTCGGGCGCCTCGACCACCAGGTGAAGGTGCGGGGCTTCCGCATCGAGCTCGGCGAGATCGAGACGGCCCTCGCCGCCCATCCGGCCGTGTCGCAGAGCGTCGTCGTCGCGCGCCGCGACGCCGCGGGCGACACCGTCCTCGCGGGCTACGTCGTCGGCGACGACCCCGACCCGGCGGAGCTGCGCGCGTTCGCCGGGACGACGCTGCCCGAGTACATGGTCCCGGCCGCGATCGTCGTGCTCGACGCGATGCCGCTGAACCCGAACGGCAAGCTCGACCGCGCCGCCCTCCCCGAACCCGACCTCTCCGCCGCCGCGACCGCGCGCGGCCCCCGCGACGCCCGCGAGGAGATCCTCTGCGGGATCGTCGCGGACGTGCTCGGGCTGCCCCGCGTCGGCATCGACGACGGGTTCTTCGACCTCGGCGGCGACTCCCTCAAGGCGACCCGCGTCGTCGCCCGCGCCCGCGCCGCGCTGAACGCCGAACTGCCCGTCCGGGCCCTGTTCGAGACCCCGACGGTCGCGGGCCTCGCCGCGCACGTCGCGTCCGCCGCGGCGGGCCCGGCGCGTCCGGCGCTGCGCGCCGCCGCCGAACGCCCCGACCCGCTGCCGGTCTCGCCCGCGCAGGAACGCCTCTGGTTCCTCAACCGGCTCGAGGGGCGCACCGCCACCTACAACATGCCGATCCCGCTGCGGCTCACCGGCGCGATCGACGTCGACGCGATGCGGGCCGCGCTGCGCGACGTCGTCGCCCGCCACGAGCCGCTCCGCACCCTGTTCGCCGACGCGGACGGCGAACCGCACCAGGTCGTCCTCCCGCCGGACGCCGTCGAGGTGCCGTTCACCGTCGCGGACGCCGACCCCGCCGACCCGCACGGCGCCCTGTTCATGGACGCCGCGCGCGGCTTCGACCTCGCCGCCGAACCGCCGCTGCGCGCCCACCTGTACCGGCTCGGGGCCGCCCGCGGGCGCGACGACGACGAGCACCTGCTGATGCTCGTGCTGCACCACATCGCCGGGGACGGCTGGTCCATGGCGCCGCTCGCCCGCGACGTGATCACCGCCTACATGGCGCGCCGTGACGGCCGCTCCCCCGAGTGGGCGCCGCTGCCCGTCCAGTACGCCGACTACGCGCTCTGGCAGCGGGAGCTGTTCGGTTCCGAGGACGACCCCGGCAGCCTCGTCTCCCGGCAGATCGCGTACTGGACGGGCGCGCTCGCCGGGCTGCCCGACCAGATCCGGCTCCCGCACGACCGGCCCCGTCCCGAGCGCGCGTCCTACCGGGGCGGGCAGGTCCCGTTCGAGCTGCCGGCCGACCTCGCCGAGGGGCTGCGCGGCCTCGCCCGCGACCATCAGGTCAGCGTGTTCATGGTGCTGCAGGCCGCGCTCGCCGCGCTGCTCACCCGCCTCGGCGCCGGGACGGACGTGCCGATCGGCTCGCCGGTCGCGGGCCGCACGGACGAGGCCCTCGACGACCTCGTCGGCGTGTTCGTCAACACGCTCGTCCTCCGCACCGACACGTCCGGCGACCCGGCGTTCGCCGAGCTGCTCGCCCGCGTCCGGGAGACCGACCTCGCCGCGCACGCGCACCAGGACGTCCCGTTCGAGCGGCTCGTCGAGGTGCTGAACCCGGCCCGCTCGCTGGCCCGGCACCCCCTGTTCCAGGTGATGCTGACCCTGCAGAACAACCCGGAGGCGTCCGTCGAGCTGCCCGGCCTCGCCGTCGCCGTCGAACCGGTGGACGCCGGGGTCGCCAAGTTCGACCTGGAGTTCCTGCTGGAGGACGCCCGGGACGGCTCCGGCGCCCTCGCCGGGACGATCGAGTACGCCCTGGACCTGTTCGACCGCGAGACCGTGGAGCGCCTCGCCGGCTGGTACCGCCGCGTCCTGGAGACCGCCGTGGAGTCCGGCGGCGCCGTCACCGTCACCGGCCTCGACCTGCCGGGCGCGCCCGTCCCCGAACCGGTGCGGGACCGGACGGAGAAGCGGCTCGTCGCCTACGTCGTCGCGGCCCCCGGCGAACGCCCCGACCCGGAGGAGCTGCGCGCGCACATGCGCGAGCACCTGCCGGAGTCGATGGTGCCCGCCGCCGTCGTCGTCCTCGACGAGATGCCGCTCACCCCGAACGGCAAGGTCGACGTCAAGGCGCTCCCGCGGCCCGAACTCGCCGCGGCCGACCCCGCGGCCGCGTACCGGGCGCCGTCCGGGCCGCGCGAGGAGGCCGTCGCCGCCGTCTTCGCCGACCTGCTCGGCGTGGACCGCGACCGGATCGGCGCCGACGACGACTTCTTCGCCCTCGGCGGCAACTCGCTGATCGCGATGCGGGTCGTCAGCCGGGTCCGCCGCGCGTTCGACACCGAGATCCCCGTGCGGGCGCTGTTCGAGGCCCCGACCGTCGCCGGGCTCGCCGCCCTCCTCGGCTCCGGCGCGGAACCCGTCCGCCCGCCGCTGGAGCCGCGCGAGCGCCCGGACGCCGTCCCGCTCTCCTACGCGCAGCAGCGGCTGTGGTTCCTCGGCCGCTTCGAGGGCCCGTCGGCGACCTACAACATGCCGACCGCCCTGCGCATCCGCGGCCCCCTGGACACCGCCGCCGTGGACGCCGCCGTCGGCGACCTCGTCGCCCGGCACGAGACGCTCCGCACGGTCCTGCCCGACCACGACGGCGTCCCCCGGCAGGTCGTCCTCGACCCGGCCGCCGCCCGCCCCGAACTGGAGATCACCGACACCACCGAGGCGGAACTCCCGATGCGGCTCGCCATGGCCGCCGGGTACGCGTTCGACATCTCCGCCGAGCCGCCGCTGCGCGCCCACCTGTTGCGGATCTCCCCGGACGAGCACGTCGCGCTGCTGCTCATGCACCACCTCGGCGGCGACGGCTGGTCGATGGCGCCGCTCGCCCGCGACTTCGTCACCGCGTACGCGTCCCGCGCCGAGGGGCGTGCGCCCGAGTGGGCGCCGCTGCCGGTGCAGTACGCCGATTACACGCTGTGGCAGCGGGAGCTTTTCGGTTCCGAGGACGACCCGGAGAGCCTCGTCTCGCGGCAGATCGCGTACTGGCGGGAGGCTCTCGACGGCCTGCCCGACGAGCTGCCGCTCCCGACCGACCGGCCGCGCCCCGCCGAGGCGTCCCACCGCGGCGCGACCGCCCGCTTCCGGCTCGGCGCCGACGCCCTCGACGGGCTCCGCCGCCTCGCGCAGGACACCGGCGCGAGCCCCTTCATGGTCGCCCAGGCCGCGTTCGCCGCGCTGCTGACCCGGCTGGGCGCGGGGACGGACGTGCCGATCGGCTCGCCGATCGCGGGCCGCACCGACGAGGCGCTCGACGACCTCGTCGGCATGTTCGTCAACATGCTCGTGTTCCGCACCGACACGTCCGGCGACCCCGCCTTCCGCGAGCTCGTCGCACGCGTCAAGGAGACCGACCTCGCCGCGTACGCGCACCAGGACGTCCCGTTCGAGCGGCTCGTCGAGGTGCTGAACCCGCCGCGTCACCTCGGCCGGCACCCCCTGTTCCAGGTCGGCCTCACGTTCCAGAACAACCCCGAGGCCCGCCTCGAACTCGACGGGTTCAGCGCCGAACTCGAACCCCTGGACGCCGGCGCCGCCCGCTTCGACCTGCTGATGATCCTCACCGAGCGGGACGACGGCCTCGACGGCGAACTCGAGTACGCCCTCGACCTGTTCGACCACCGCACCGCCGAACGCCTCATCGCGCGCTTCGAGCGGTACCTCGCCGCGCTGCTCGCCGACCCGGACGCGCCCATCGGCGCCCCCGACGTCCTCGACCCGGAGGAGCGCGCCGCCGTCCTCGGCGACTGGGCGGGCGGCGCCGCGCACCCCGCGCAGCGCGCCACGATCCCGGCGTTGTTCGAGGCTCGTGCGGCGGAGCGTCCGGATGCGGTGGCGGTGACGTTCGAGGGTGTGTCGTGGACGTTCGCCGAGGTGAACGCGCGGGCGAACCGGCTGGCGCGGTGCCTGGTGGAGCGGGGTGCGGGGCCGGAGCGGTTCGTGGCGCTGGCGTTGCCGCGTTCGGCGGATCTGGTGGTGGCGGTCCTGGCGGTGCTGAAGGCCGGTGCCGCGTACGTGCCGATCGATCCGGATTATCCGGCCGATCGCATCGCGTACATGCTGGACGACGTCCGTCCCGTCTTGACGGTTCGCGCGGAGGAGACCTCCGCGCCGGGCGGCGGGAACGGCGCGGCCGGTCCCGCCGGAGGCGGTGATGCGGGCGCGTCCGTGGTGACGGTCCGCCTCGGTGATGCGGACGCAGCGGGCTACGACGATGCGAACCTCGGTGTCGAGGTCTCCCCGGACAGCGCTGCGTACGTGATCTATACGTCGGGTTCGACGGGGCGCCCGAAGGGTGTGGTGGTGCCGCATCAGAATGTGGTGCGGTTGTTGCGGTCGACGGAGGAGTGGTTCGGTTTCGGGCCGGACGATGTGTGGACGTTGTTCCACTCGTATGCGTTCGACTTCTCGGTGTGGGAGTTGTGGGGGTCGCTGCTGTACGGGGGCCGCCTGGTCGTTGTTCCGTACCTGACCTCCCGATCGCCACAGGACTTCCTGCGCTTGCTTGAGGCCGAGCGGGTGACGGTCCTGAACCAGACGCCGTCGGCGTTCTACCAGTTGATGGCGGCCGACAAGGAGTCTCCGGGGCGTGATCTGTCGGCGTTGCGGTACGTCGTGTTCGGTGGTGAGGCGCTGGAGCTGGGTCGCCTGGACGACTGGTACTCGCGGCACCCGGAGAACGCTCCGACCCTCGTCAACATGTACGGGATCACGGAAACGACCGTGCATGTCTCTTACGTCGCGCTGGATCGGGCGTACGCGGCCACCGCGCCCGGCAGCGTCGTCGGGACAGGCATTCCGGACCTGCGCGTCTACGTGCTGGACGACAGGTTGCGTCCCGTTCCGCCCGGCGTGGTCGGCGAGCTGTACGTGGCCGGTCCGGGACTTGCGCGCGGGTATCTCAATCGGCCGGGGTTGTCGGCGGAGCGGTTCGTCGCCGACCCGTACGGCGAGCCGGGCACCCGCATGTACCGGACGGGCGACCTCGGGCGCTGGCTGGACGGCGGACGCCTCGAGTACCTCGGCCGGATCGACCAGCAGGTGCAGTTGCGGGGGTTCCGGATCGAGCTCGGCGAGGTCGAGGCGGCCCTCACCCGTCACGAGGACGTCCGGGACGCGGCCGTCGCC